>JABEVD010000159.1 GCA_013044025.1 Burkholderiales bacterium | reverse complement strand
TCCAGCGCGGAACGCAAGCGGTTGAGCGCAGACAAGGTTTGCCTGCGCGCCAGTTGCCAATCCGGCCGGTCAGGGTCCGTGGTCAGATCTACCCAGAGCGGGGCGCGATTTTCCTGATAGATCAGGTCACGGCCTTTGGGAAAAGCGGCATCGAGTACGACTTGCGCGGCTGTTTCCGCCTGATTCGGGCGCACGAATTGAAGCAAATGGGTGCGCAACCGGGTGGCATCTTCGACACGACGGCGCAGGCGCCTGGAATTGCGCTGGTTATCGCTGAAGACAAGAAAGAAACCGAACCCTTCCTGCCATTCCAGCAGCCGTTTGATTTCCTGCCAGATGGACTCGAAATCGGGCTGATTTACTTCAGACATTCGCTCACGATGGGCGGAACCTGATACCAGATGCTGCCGTTCTGGTAATCCAGTACCAGGGAATGATCGAAAAGCCGGATGATGGCGGGCAGATCCCTGGCAAGATCCTCGATGTATTCCGATGGATTCCTGCTCGACTCCTTGAAGCGTCCTAGCCACAAACGATCCGGGGCGGTCAGCCATTGCAGCGATTGGGCATCTTCGGCCAGGGCGTGGGTGATGACCGATGCATCGGGACTGTCGATCGGCAGCGATGGCTTGCCCAGGCTTGCCTTGAGCGCCACGGTGCGAAGCAGTCTGAAAAAACGCCTGACATTCCCACCCGACATCCAGGCAAGATGATTCATGACGGGCTCGTCGAGAATTTGCCGCCATTCCGGATAGCGCTTATCGACGATCTGGCGCATTTTGCCGATTCCATCCTCGTTCCTGCTTCTGTCCCGGTTGATCACCTTGAAGTTCGGCAACGTGACGGAGCGGGAAAAACCCGCACTGACACCGGGCAGGACGGCGTGAAGATAGGGCGGAGCGGAATACACCACGGACAGCGCATCGAAACGGAGTCTTGCGGGTTCGTTGAAAAAGACTTCCTTGAGGCTGTTGAAGAGTTTCGTCTCGTCGCCGGAAGGTGCGGAAAGACGCTCCAGCGAATCCACGACCAGCACGATCTTGTCACATTGCGGTTTTTTCGAGTGAATCAGGTTCGCCACTTCTGCGGCGAAATCCGCTGCTTCGTCGAAAAATTCGGACGAAGATTGAGCAAATTCGTTCAATTTCTTGCGGAAATCAGGGTTTTCCTGAAGCGTTGCTTCGATTTCGATTTCGACCCCATGACCCAGCGGCGCTTTGGCCCTGGGTTTGAAATTCACATCGGATTTGAGCAGGCGCCTGGTGCGCTGCCAGATGGAATCTTTCAGGCAGTCGGTACCGAGTTCCTGGCGGACTGCATCGGCAAGACCTGCCAGTGCCGCCATCAGGAGTTCGGTCAGGCTCAATTGCGGGTCATTCAGATTCAGAGAGGCGCTGGCATCGCAGTAATAAGCCGCTATACCGTTCTGACGCAGTTCCGCCACCAGACGGTTGAGTTCAGTGGTTTTGCCTGCGCCGCGCAATCCGCTGAAAAGATAACAGCCTCCCGTTCCCGGCTCCAGCATGAGGTACTGTTTGAGATTGGAAACCGGATCGTGCTCGTCATCCGGAGAACGATTGATGTAAATACTGCTGACATCCACCCCGCCTTGAGCGCTTTCGGGCAAGGCATTGAAGAAATTTTTCAGTCTGTCCGCAGATGGCTGCATATATGCGTGTACGACCGCGAAAAGTGGGGGTTTTCGATTCTAGGGGCGATATTCCGGCAGTGTCAAGGTGAACGCCGGCGGCATGGCTTGATCGGGCATGGGACGGCTATTTCGCACGGGGAAGTCAGTGCAGCACCCTTGGCGTGCTGAGGAAGAATTCAGGGATCGCCACTTCGAAATGCTCTCCGGCGTCCGTGACCATCCTGTATTCGCCCTTCATCGTTCCGACCGGCGTGGCGATCGCCGTACCGCTCGTATAGCGGAAACTCTGCCCTGGTTTGAGTTGCGGCTGTTCGCCAACCACTCCGACTCCGCGCACTTCCTGCACCTGCTGGTTCGCATCGGTGATGATCCAGTGGCGACTGATGAGCTGGATTCCGATATCCGCGCGATTGGTGATGGTGATGGTGTATGCAAAGACATAGCGGCTGCCATTTTCGTCGGATTCCTCCGGAATGAACTGCACCGATGTCTCGATTTCAACTTCGTAAACTTTTAGCGCCATATTGTGCGATTCTTTTCGAAAACCCCGGATTTCAGCTTGGAGCGGGGTTTCATGTAGAATAACCTCTTTTAGCGAGGAATATCATGCCAAACTACCTTATCGCCCCGAGCATTCTCTCCGCCAATTTTGCCAAACTGGGCGAAGAAATCGTCAACGTGATCGATGCAGGCGCAGACATCATTCATTTCGATGTCATGGATAACCATTATGTACCGAACCTGACGATCGGTCCACTCGTATGCGAAGCCATCCGCCCGCTCACCAAGGCGCCGATCGACGTTCACCTCATGGTGAAACCCGTCGACAGGATCATTCCGGATTTCGCCAAGGCGGGCGCCAACATCATTTCCTTCCATCCCGAAGGATCCGAGCACATCGATCGCACCATCGGCCTCATCAAGGATTCCGGATGCAAGGCGGGCCTCGCTTTCAATCCGGCCACCCCGCTTTCCTACCTCGATCACGTGATCGACAAGCTCGACCTGATTCTCATCATGTCGGTCAACCCCGGCTTCGGCGGGCAGAAATTCATTCCCGAAGCGCTCAACAAGCTGAGGGCGGTGCGCAAGATGATCGACGAGCGCGGCCTCGACATCATGCTCGAAATCGACGGCGGCGTGAAGGTGGACAACATCGCTGAAATCGCGCGCGCAGGCGCGGACACGTTCGTTGCAGGTTCCGCGATCTACAACACTCCGGATTACAAGGCGACCATCGACCAGATGCGGGCCGAACTCGCGAAAGTGGCCTGACATGGGGAACAGGATTCCGGTCAGCGCCGTGATGGTCGATCTCGACGGCACGCTGCTCGACACCGCGCAGGATCTCGCCACCGCGGCGAACCTGATGCTGGATGAACTCGGGCTTGCAAAGGTGGACGACGAGAAGATCAAGACCTTCATCGGCAAGGGGGTGGCGAATCTGGCAAAGAAAACACTGGAAGCTTCCACCGGAAGCGTCCCGGAAGACGCCTATTTCGATTCCGCACTCGAAATCTACGAAAAGCATTATCTCGAAGTGGTTTCGAAAGATTCGCGTCCCTATCCTGGCGTGGTGGAAGGGCTGCAAGCGATGAAGGCGCAAGGTTACCGGCTTGCCTGCATCACCAACAAGGTGGCGAAATTCACCCTGCCCCTTTTGAAGGACACCGGGCTGCACGATTATTTCGAGATCATTCTTTCCGGAGACAGCCTGCCGAAGAAGAAGCCCGATCCGATGCCGTTGCTGCATGCCTGCAATCATTTCGGAATCGAACCTTCGGCGATGCTGCTCATCGGCGATTCGATCAACGACGTGCAGGCGGCCCGCGCCGCAGGTTGCGCGATTTTCGTGGTGCCTTACGGCTACAACGAGGGAAATGATCCCCGCGAACTCGATTCCGACGCGCTGGTCGAATCGCTGCTGGATGCTACGAGGCTGATCGTAAAATCATGAACGAAAACGAATTTCAAAGGCTGGCCGCGGAAGGCTACAATCTGATCCCGCTGGTCCAGGAGACCTTCGCGGATCTCGATACCCCGCTCTCCGTCTACCTCAAGCTGGCGAACAGTCCCTATTCCTACCTGCTGGAATCGGTGGTGGGCGGGGAGCGCCATGGGCGCTATTCCTTCATCGGCCTGCCTGCGAAATGCGTGTTGAAATTTTACGGCAAGCGCTACACGCTCCAAAGGGACGAAGCGCTCGTCGAAGAAGGGGAATCGGAAGATCCTCTGAAATTCGTGGAAGATTTCCAGAAGAGATACCGGGCTGCGCCCATTTCCGCTCCGTTGCGTTTTTTCGGAGGAATGGTCGGGTATTTCGGCTACGACGCGGTGCGCTACATCGAGCCCAAGTTGGCAGGCACCTGCAATCCGGACACGCTGGGCACGCCCGACATCCTGCTCATGGTTTCCGACGAACTCGCCGTGTTCGACAATCTTTCCGGCAAGCTGTATCTGATCGTCTATGCAGACCCGAATGAGGCGGGCGCATATGAAAAGGCGAAAGCTAGGCTGGCGGCGCTGCATGCAAGGTTGAGGACTGCGGCAGCCATTCCGGAATACGTTCCGCACGACAATCACCCGGAGCCGGTATCGGAGATCGGCAAGGAAGCTTTTCTTTCCGCAGTGGAGCGTTCCAAGCGCTACATTCTGGAAGGCGACATCATGCAGGTGCAGATCTCGCAGCGCATCAGCATGCCTTTCGACGCGCCCTCGATCAACCTGTACCGGGCGCTTCGCGCGATCAATCCTTCCCCCTACATGTTCCATTACGATCTGGGGGATTTCCAGATCGTGGGCGCTTCCCCAGAAATCCTGGTCCGTCAGGAGCAGGACAGGATCACGGTGCGGCCGATCGCCGGAACGAGGCCGAGGGGAGCGACCGTCGAGCAGGACCGGGATCTGGAGCAGGATCTGCTGTCCGATCCCAAGGAGCGCGCCGAGCACCTGATGCTCATCGATCTGGGCAGGAACGACATCGGGCGGGTCGCGCAGACCGGTTCGGTGAAAGTCACCGAAAAGATGGTGGTGGAGCGCTATTCCCACGTCATGCACATCGTTTCCAATGTGGAAGGGCTGATCAAGCCGGGTCTGTCCGCGATGGAGCTGCTTCGCGCGACTTTTCCGGCAGGAACCGTGACCGGCACGCCCAAGGTTCGGGCGATGGAAATCATCGACGAACTCGAGCCTTCCAAGCGCGGGGTTTATGCGGGCGCGGTCGGCTACATCGGCTTCAACGGCAACATGGATCTTGCGATCGCGATCCGCACCGCGGTCATCAGGGACGGAAAGCTGCATGTGCAGGCGGCGGCCGGAATCGTCGCGGACTCGATTCCGGAGAACGAATGGATCGAGACCTGCAACAAGGCGAGAGCGGTGATGCGCGCGGCGGAAATGACGCTCGCCGGACTGGATTCCGGGGTCTAGTCCTTCAGGCGTGATGCTCGATGGGGTTTCCGTAGAGGGGCTTCGCGCCGAACTGGGTGCTCACTGCGTAGGCTGCGCCTGAAGCGAGCATCACCGGAAGCACCAACTGGAACTGGCTGGTCATCTCGATCACCATGACGATGGCCATGAGCGGGGCATGGGTGACTGCGGAGAGCATCGCCGTCATGCAGATGATCGACATCATCACCGGATCGGTTCCGGCTGCGGGACCCGCCAGGTCGCAGATCGCCGTGCCCATCAGATAGCCGGTGGTGGCTCCGACGAACAGGGTCGGGGTGAAGATCCCGCCGATCGCGCCTGAACCGTTGCTGGAAACAGTCGCTGCGACCTTGGCGATGAGCACGGCAAGCACCCAGTTCCAGGCGAGTCCCCCGTTCAGCACCCTCGAAACCACGTCATATCCGTTTCCCCACACGTCCGGGACCGGAACAGAAATCAAGCCCACGATGAGTCCGCCCAGCCCGAGCCTGATCCATGGGGCGCGGATTTTGCCGAATCCGGATTTTCCCCTCTCCAGCAGCTTCAGCAGGCTGAGGCCGATGAGGCCGGAGGTGGCTCCCGCGAAGAGCGCCGTGAGCAATACGGCTGGCGTGACGGTGAGCGGAGCATGCGCAGGCATGATGTAGAGCGGCATCGGCTCGATCATCCAGAAAATCAGCGAACTCGCGGTGACTGCAGAGATCAGCACCGGTGCCACCGCATGGCGGGAAAAGAATCCGAGCGCAAGTTCCAGAACGAACACCACTCCGGCAACAGGCGCGTGATAGGCGGAAGCGACGCCGGCCGCGATGCCGCAAACCAGAACCGCATTGCGTGCCTCCTGGCCGATCGGCATGAGCCTTGCGAGATGCGAGGAGAACCAGGCGGAGAGTTGCACCATCGGCCCTTCGCGGCCTATCGATGCGCCGGATCCGACCGAAAACATCGAGGATAGGGTGCGCACCACATTGGTCCTGTCGTTGAGCACCACGTTGCCATCGCGCGCTGCGTCGATGTAATCGATATGGGGACCGGAAGCCCATTTTTCCCCCCACTGGAGCACGAGACCCGCGAGAATTCCGCCTGTCGTGGGAACCAC
Organism: Burkholderiales bacterium; assembly: GCA_013044025.1. Lineage (GTDB taxonomy): Bacteria > Pseudomonadota > Gammaproteobacteria > Burkholderiales > JABEVD01 > JABEVD01. The sequence continues at coordinate 1,933 of JABEVD010000159.1, read as the reverse complement.
GATTCTCGCCCAGGGGGGAATGGCCTTCGCGCCCTGGACCAGGCTTCCGATCTGCCCGGTGAACAGCCATTCCACCGCATTGCTCAGGCTGTGGAACAGGTACATGGCGAGCGCGCCCAGAATTCCGGAAATGCAGGCTGCCAGCCAGAGTTTGGCGATATCCCCGACATGCTTCTGATCGTTCATTTTTTTCCTTTGCATTCGATCTGCGCAAGATTTTCTACCGGAATTTCGCCCGATGCAGTAATCTTATATCATCATTCGCTAAAGTTTCGAGGTAGACATGTATAAACGCATTCTGGTTCCGGTGGATGGAAGCGATATTTCCGAGGCGGCGCTGCGGGAAGCCTGCGCGCTTGCCGGGGAAGGGGGAGGGGAAGTGCGCCTCGTGTACGTGATCGACGAGCGGGCGATCGTCGCTGGAAGCGAGTTCGGCGACATGCTCGGGGTCGAGAAGGCGCAGGCGGATGCGGCCAGGGAGATCCTCGGCAGGCTGGCGAAGAATTGCCAGGGAGCGCAGACGCACCTCATCGAAACCACCAGCGTTGGACAGGGAATCGGGGAGGCGATCGTGGAAGAAGCCAGGGAATGGGGGGCTGACCTCATCGTCTCCGGAACCCATGGAAGGACCGGGCTGCGCCATCTCCTCATGGGCAGCGTGGCCGAAGGAATCGTCCGTTCCTCGACCGTCCCGGTTCTCCTCGTGAAAGCCTGAGCGGCGCGCTACAATAGCGGGATTCGAAACCCCAGAGAGCGTCATGCTAGACATACAGACATTGAGAAACGACATCCAGAGCGCGGAAAAGCGTCTGGAATCGAGAGGATTTGCCCTCGACGTGGCCGGGTTCCAGAGCCTGGAGGCGGAGAGAAAAGCCGTCCAGACCAGGACCCAGGACCTTCAGGCGAAGCGCAATGCATCCTCGAAGATGATCGGGATGAAAAAGGCGAAGGGGGAGGATGCCTCCGAAATCCTCGCCGAAGTGGCTTCGATCGGGGAGGAGCTGAAGGAGAACGAGGCGAAGCTCGGCGAAATCCAGGCGAAAATGCAGGAATTCATGTTCTCCATCCCGAATCTTCCGCACGAGTCGGTTCCCTACGGGCAGTCCGAAGCCGACAATGTGGAAGTGAGGAAATGGGGGCAGCCCAGGCATTTCGATTTCGAGCCGAAGGATCATGTCTCGGTCGGAGAAGGAATTTCCGGCCTCGATTTCGAAACCGCTTCGAAGATTTCCGGCGCCCGCTTCACGCTGCTGAAGGGGGGGCTTGCCAGGATGCATCGCGCGCTTTCCCAGTTCATGCTGGATCTGCACACCGGCGAGCACGGCTATACGGAAGTGTATGTCCCGTACATGGTCAATGCCGAGAGCCTCAAGGGAACCGGGCAGTTGCCGAAATTCGAGGAGGATCTTTTCGCGGTTGCGGGCGGATATTACCTCATTCCGACCGCGGAAGTGCCGGTCACCAACATCGTTCGCGGCGAAATCCTGGCCTCTCTTCCCGTGAAGTATGTCGCCCACACGCCCTGCTTCAGGAGCGAAGCGGGTTCTTACGGCCGCGATGTGCGCGGCATGATCCGCCAGCACCAGTTCGACAAGGTCGAGCTGGTGCAAATCGTGCATCCCGATCAATCCCACGATGCGCTCGAATCGCTGCTCGGGCATGCCGAAGAAGTGCTGAGGCGCCTCGATCTTCCCTACCGGGTGGTTTCCCTTTGCACCGGAGACATCGGATTTTCTTCCGCCAGGACCTACGACATCGAGGTCTGGCTTCCGGCGCAGAAGGCTTACCGGGAAATTTCCTCCTGCAGCAATTTCGAGGCATTCCAGGCAAGGCGAATGCAGGCGAGGTTCAGGACCGAATCCGGCAAGACCGAGTTCGTCCATACCCTGAACGGGTCCGGGCTCGCCGTCGGCAGAACCCTGGTCGCGATTCT
>JABEVD010000158.1 GCA_013044025.1 Burkholderiales bacterium | reverse complement strand
GCTCGCAAGGATCTTCTCCATCAGCCTGAGGGAATAAGGCATGCCGGAAGCTCCGGTCAGCGCGAGCACAATGGTCCTGTCTTTCTTCATTCGCTCATTGTATTGGAACTGATGGAATTTTCTCAACTTTTTTCTGTTGCAGCAGCCTGGCTGCGACGAGCCCATTGACGGTTCCGAAGACCAGGGCGGACAAGGCGAAGAAGGGCACGAGGGAAAACAGAGCGGAATTGGGAATGAGCCAGAAGCGCACGACGAGAAGCTGCCCTGCGATATGGGCGAAGGCTGCGAAAATGCTGAGGCTCACTGCGCCGAAATGACGCTCGGGAAGCTGGCTTGCGAGATAGAGCGCGAAAAGGCTAGCAATCGCGCCGCAAAATCCCAGGAAAAATCCGGGTGACAGGAAGGAACCGAACAGCAGGCTTGCTGCGAGCACGCGAAGCAGGGAAACCCAGATCGCAGCGCCGATTCCGTGGCGCATCAGCACGATGAGGATCACGATGTTGGCAAGCCCGGGCTTGATCCCCGGGATGGGAAGCGGGATCGCCGCATCCACCAGGGAAAGACCGATCGCGAGCGCGGCCATTTTCGCGATCTGGTGATCCTCCGCGGTCGCGGGAACCTCAATAGCTGATCGAATCATAATGCTTCTTTCCGCCCAGGAGCTCGATGCTCACTTCGTTGGGCAGGCAGATCGCGACCTCTCCCGCATGCCGCAACCAACCCTGTCTCACGCAATTCTGGTGGGGCCCCGGATCCTTCGCAACCCGCACCGCGCCTCCGGAAATGGAAATCAGGCTCACGCCAAGCGGGCCTGCGACGCGGATTTCCCGGTTTCTGGAAAGGCTGTAGGTGCCGAAAACGCCCCCGCCCTTGCGGATCAACACCCGGTCCGCACCTTCTGAATGACCGAGCGCCGCAAACAGAAAAATCACGAAAAGGGCGCCGCAGCCAAGCACTAGCCAGTCGCCCGGCCTCACCAGACGAATCACTTCAGTTCCCTGTGGCGCACGAGTACCTGGTTGCGGGAAGCGAAATGCCTGGCGAGACGCTCCACCATGTAGACGGATCGATGCTGTCCGCCTGTGCAGCCGATCGAAATCGAAAGATAGCTGCGGTTGTCGCGGATGAAGGCGGGCAGCCATTCGGAGACGAAGCGTTCGATGTCGGCATACATGCGCATCACGTTTTCGTTCCCCTCGAGAAATTCGATCACCGGCGCATCCTTGCCGGTGAACGGACGCAATTTGATGTCGTAGAAAGGATTGGGCAGACAGCGCACGTCGTACACCATGTCCGAATCGAGCGGCAACCCATGCTTGAAACCGAAGGACTGGAACAGCAGGGTGAGCCTGGAACGGTCGGTCTGGATGAAATCCTGGATCCATGCCCGCAGCACGTTCGCGCTCAGGTCGCTGGTATCCATGCGGTGGGCGAGACTGCTGATTTCGGCGAGGGTCTCCCGCTCGAATTCGATGCATTCCGGCAGGGTGCGCTGCTCGTCGGAAAGAGGATGCCTTCTTCTCGTCTCTGAAAACCGCTTCACCAGGGTTTCGGTATTGGCATCGAGAAACAGCAGGCGCACGTCCATGCCGCTTTCCTTGAATTCCTCGATGTTCATGGGCAACTGGGAAAGCTGCCCCATGCTGCGTGCGTCGATGCTCACCGCGATCCTGCGGCTTCCCGAGAACAGCACCACCTTGACGAGCGCGGACAAAAGGGAGACCGGGAGGTTGTCGACGCAATAATATCCGGCATCCTCCAGCACGTTGAGCGCAATGCTTTTTCCGGAACCGGAAAGTCCGCTGATCACGATGATCTGCATTTCAGTCGGCAGCGCCCATTTGCGCCCTCTGTCTGTCCACGAATTCGCGCGTGCTGTCGATGCCGCGCATCAGGAGAATATGGTTACGCACCGCCACTTCGACCAGCACGGCGAGGTTTCTGCCCACCGCCACCGGAAGGGTCACTTCGCTCACGTCCACCCCCATGATTTCACGCTTGCACCGCTCCAGCGGCAGCCTGTCCACCTCGACGAGATCCCCCTCGCTCTGTTCCTGCAGCCGCACGATGAGCTTCAGATTCTTTCTCGGTCGCATGGCGTTTTCGCCGAAGATGGTGCGGATATTGAGCAGTCCGATTCCCCGCACCTCGAGAAAATCCCTCAGCATGGGCGGGCAGCGCCCTTCCAGGGTTTCCGGCGCGATCCGGTAGAACTCCACCGAATCGTCTGCAATGAGACCGCTTCCACGGCTGATGAGTTCGAGCGCGAGCTCGCTTTTCCCCACCCCGCTCTCCCCCATGATGAGCACGCCCAGGCCCAGCACGTCCAGAAAAACGCCGTGCAGCGATGTGGAATGGGCAAGGTTTCTCGTCAGCTGGTGGCGAAGCAGCCACATGAGATGCACGCTTTGCTGGGGAGAGCGCAAGAGAGGCACGCCGTGCCTGTCCGCCATTTCCGCGAGAACCGGGGAAACCGGCTCGTTCTCGGCGACGATCATGCAGGCGATGTCTCCCAGAAAGATGGGCTCGAGCATTTCTCGTCTCGCCGTAGCGCCAACTTTTTCCAGGTATTCGTTTTCTGCCCGACTCACCACCTGGACCCAGTTGGGGTGGATGAAATTGAGGTGGCCGATGAGGCCCTGGGGAGATTGACCGATGCGGTCGCTGTCCAGCAGCCTGTCGCCGCCAGAACGCCCCGCCACCCATGCCAGACCGAGTTTTTCCTTCTGGGTGGAAAAAAGGGAGGAAATGCTAATCTGCGGCATGGGGCTTCCACCCGGATACCAGGTCGATGACCACGCCGGCATCGGTCGCATTCATCAGGCTTTCCCGGAAATTCTTGTCGCTGAACATCTGCGCAAGTTCTCCCAGGATCTGCAGGTGCAGGTCGGTTGCGCGCTCCGGAACCAGCAACACGAAAATCAGACAGACCGGCTTCGAATCCGGCGCATCGAAAGGGATCGGCGCAGCGAGCCGCACGAATGCGCCCACTGCCTCGCGCAATCCCTTGATCCTGCCGTGCGGAATCGCAACGCCCTGTCCCAGCCCGGTGGAACCGAGCTTTTCACGTCCGAACAGGCTGTCGAAAATCTCGCTCCTCGCGATGCCGATGCTGTTTTCGAAGAGCAGGCCGACCTGCTCGAACACACGCTTCTTGCTTCCCGCCTCCAGCCCTATCAGGACATGTTCCGTGGAAAGCAGTTTGGCGATGAGGTTCATCGGCGTTTATTCGACCGCCTGCGCCTTCAGGCCTTCTCCGCCCTGACGCCTTTCGATGTTTTTCTCCTTGTGCTTCATGATCTGGCGATCGAGCTTGTCGGCCAGGCTGTCGATCGCGGCGTACATGTTCTCGTCGCTGCATTCGGCGAAGAAATCGCGGCCAGGCAGGTGAACCGTCGCCTCGATCTTCTGTTTGAGTTTTTCGACGGAAAGGATGGCGCTGATGTCGATCACTTGATCGAAATGGTTTGCCACTTTTCCAAGTTTGGTCTGCACGTAATCCCGGATGGCGGGCGTGATTTCCACATGGTGGCCACTGAGGTTGATGTTCATCGAAAACTCCTTTATGTTTATAGCGACTTACGAAGGTTGACCGGGGGTATTTTCAGAGATTCCCGGTATTTTGCAATGGTTCGGCGGGCGACCACGATCCCCTGCTTCCCCAGTATTTCAGAAATCTGGCTGTCACTCAACGGGCTTTTTGGATTTTCCGTGCCGACGAGCTGCTTGATGATGGCGCGGATCGCAGTCGAGGAGCAAGCTCCCCCCGCTTCCGTCGCAACATGGCTGCCGAAAAAATACTTCAGTTCGAATATGCCGCGAGGCGTGAACATGAATTTCTGCGTGGTGACGCGGGATACCGTGGATTCGTGCATGCCGACCTCGTCTGCGATTTCGCGCAGCACCAGTGGACGCATCGCCACTTCTCCGTGTTCGAGAAAATTGTGCTGGCGGGCCACGATCGCCTGGGAAACCTTGAGGATGGTTTCGAATCGCTGCTGCACGTTCCTGATCAGCCATTTCGCTTCCTGGAGCTGCTGGCCGATTTGCTGCCCGTTTTCATGGCCTCTTTGCAGGATGTCCGCATACATCTTGTTCACCCTGAGTTTCGGAATCGCCTCCGGATTGAGGGAGGCATGCCATTCCCCCTTCACCTTTTCCACGATCACGTCCGGAATGATGTAGCGGGCAACCTGGCTGGAAAATTCGCTTCCCGGCCTTGGATTCAACTGGGTGATGAGGTTTTTCGCGGCGCGCAGTTCCTCGTCCGAGCAACCCAGGATTTTCTTCATCCTGGTGAAATCGTGCGCCGCCAGCCCTTCCAGATGCTTTTCGACGATGCGCTGCGCGAGATCGTTCACCGCAGAAGCAGGCAGCGCCTTGAGTTGCAGGGAAAGACATTCGGAGAGACTGCGCGCCCCCACGCCGGTCGGATCCATGTGCTGCAGATGACACAATGCGATCGAAAGATCATCTTCCCCGATCCCGAGTTCGGCCGGCAAAAGCTCCAGCAGTTCCTCCAGCCCGATGGATAGATATCCGTTGTCGTCCAGCGCGTCGATGAGCATGGAGACGATGTTCCTGTCCCGGTCGGTGAGGGACATCACGCCAAGCTGCAAATGGAGATGCTCGCGGAGGTTCGGACCCTGTGAAGGCTGGAATTCGTGCACCTCGTCGTCGCCTGAAGCCTCGCCGGAATAAGAGGTCGCCTCCCCCTCGAACCAGTCGTCGTCCAGCGAGGAAGCAGTTTCCTGGCTCTCCGCGGGCGCAGCGTCGGCAGATTCCTGCTGGAAGGCGGGCTCCTCCTCGCCGGACTCCTCGCGTTCGAGAAGCGGGTTCTCCAGCAGCAAGCGCTCCACCTCCTGATTCATCTCGAGGGTGGAGAGCTGGAGCAGCTTGATCGCCTGCTGCAACTGGGGAGTCAGCGTCAGTTGTTGGGACAACTTCAGCTGTAGTGTCGGTTTCATTTATGGATTCTGAGTGGTTCGTCACATCTGGAAATGCTCGCCCAGATACACTTTCCTGACATTTTCATTATAAATTATTTCATCCGGTTTTCCGTAGGCAAGCACCACGCCTTCGTTGATGATGTAGGCCCGATCGCAAATTCCCAGCATTTCCCGGACGTTGTGATCGGTGATCAGGATGCCGATGCCGCGCGCTTTCAAGAAATGGATGATTTTCTGGATGTCGAGCACCGCGATCGGATCGACGCCTGCGAAAGGCTCGTCGAGCAGGATGAAGCGCGGCGAGGTGGCGAGCGCGCGCGCGATCTCCACCCGTCTCCTCTCTCCGCCGGACAGGCTCACCGCGGGATTGTTGCGCAGATGGGCGATATTGAGATCCTCGAGCAGTTCTTCCAGGCGCTTTTCCACTTCATTCACCGGAATATTCTGCAGTTCGAGCACGGCACGGATGTTCTGTTCGACATTGAGCTTTCTGAAGATCGAAGCTTCCTGCGGCAGATAGCTCAAACCCTTTCTCGCCCGGACATGGATCGGCATCCGGCTGATATCTTCCTCGTCGAGGAAGATCTGCCCTCCGTCGACCGGAACGAGTCCCACCATCATGTAAAAACAGGTGGTCTTCCCCGCCCCGTTGGGACCGAGCAGCCCCACCACTTCGCCGCTCATCACTTCCAGCGAAACGTCGTGCAGCACCTTGCGCGATTTGTAATTCTTGCGCAGATTCTCCGCCTTCAGGGAACTCATTTCTTCTCCTGCCCGAGCGATTCGGAAGGAGCCAGTCCTTCGGGCGGATTCGTCGCCTTATTGTCCTTGGGTTTCGGATGGATCACCGCATGCACGCGACCTGTGGGCGTCTTTTCCCCGCCGCGGCTCTTGAAGAACTGGGTTTGCGAGTCGTAATAAATATAGTTTCCGGTCACGAGATCCTGGCCACGCTTCACCCAGGCATGATCGAAGAGCTCCAGGGTATCTGCCCCGCTGTCGTATACGGCGCGATCCCCCTGCCCTTCCACGTATTCGTTCACGCCGTCTTCCTTCTGCCTGAAAGTGACCGGATGCGCTGCGGAATAGGCCGTTGCATGCTTGTTTCCCTTTTCATCCTGCGTGACCACCACCCGGTCCGCATGGATCACCAGCGTGCCCTGAGTCATCACGACATTGCCCTCGAAGGTATTGACCTTTTTCGCATCGTCGATCTGAATCCGGTCGGCATCGATCAGGATGGGCTGGTCCCTGTCCGCCTTTTCCGCACGGGCGCTCCCGGCCAGCGCGAAGAACAGGAAGAAAAGCGCAATGCCTTTATTGTTTTTTTTCATAATGTACATGGACATGGGAAAGCAGGTTCACCACCCTCGTTTCGTCGTTGAAGTTCATGCCGACGGCATGGACATCCATGGTTTTGTCCCGGATTCTCACCGGTCTTGGCGTATCCCCGACATGCTGATCCGGGTTCACATGCAGATAATCCGTCGTCATCACCATCTGCCCCTGCGTCCCGTACGGTTCGCGCACCACGCTCACATCCTCGTGGAGATAGACATCCTTGCCGTTCTGGGGAAGCATCGCCCATTTCGAAGTGACCCGCATGTCCGGCTTGCCGGGCGTGAGAAGGAGGAGAGACGGATCCTCCAGCTTCTCGCTGCTGTCGTCTGCATAATGCAGCATCGTTTTCGCCACCAGCAACTGGCGCGGCTTGCCGTCTTCGCCGAGCGCGGTCGCGGAAAGATTCTCGACGATCGCATCCGGAACATGCCCCGCATCTTCCTGATGGACGACTGAAAGCCTGACCTTGTTCTCCAGCCAGTAGGAGAGTCCGGCAAGCAGCATCAGAAAAATGACCGGGAACCACTTGCGCAGCCTGTCCGCCATCACAGGTATTCCGCAATCATCGCGTCATAGCTGTCCTGCATGCGCATCAGGAATTCGCAGGCTTCGCGCACCGCGCCGCGCCCGCCCGATCGCCTCGTCACGTAATGCGCGTTCTGCCGAACGATGTCCGGCGCATCCGGCACCGCGATCGCGAACCCCGCCCGCCGCATCACCGGAAGATCGACGACATCGTCCCCCATATAGGCCGTCTCGTCAGGACGGAGCTGGAGTTTTTCCAGCAGGTCGCGGTAGGCGACGAGCTTGTCGGAAGCCCCCTGATAGAGGTGGGAAATGCCCAGATTCTGCGCCCTGAGTTCCACGCAGCGCGAGCGCCGCCCGGTGATGATGGCCAGCACCACCCCGGAAGCCTGCAGCATCTTCATGCCGTGGCCGTCCAGGGTGTTGAACGCTTTCATTTCCTCGCCGGAATCGGAAAGATAGAGGCTGCCGTCGGTCAGCACCCCGTCGACATCGAATATCACCAGCCGAACCCGCTTCGCCCTCTCCAGAATGTCGTCCAATCAGATCACCTTGGCCCGCAGCAGGTCGTGCACGTTGAGCGCGCCGACCATTTTCGAATGTTCGTCGACGACGAGCAACTGGCTGATCCGGTATTGCTCCATGACCTGAACCGCTTCTGCGGCGAGCCTTGCCGGGGAAATCGTCCTGGGATGCTTCGTCATGATGAGGGAAACCGGCGTTTTGTGAAAATCCGCCCCGCTCTCCAGCGTCCTGCGCAAATCTCCGTCGGTATAAATGCCGACCACCTGATTGTCCCGGTCGACGATGGCAGTCATGCCCATCCCTTTTCTGGACATTTCGAGCAGCGCATCGGAAAGCTTGGCATCTTCGGCAACGCAAGGGATTTCCGCGCCCTTTCTCATCACGTCATGCACATGGGTGAGGAGGCGGATGCCGAGCGATCCGCCGGGGTGGGATCTGGCGAAATCTTCCGCGCTGAAGCCGCGCGCGACCATCAGGGTGACGGCAAGCGCATCCCCCAGGGCCAGCGCCGCAGTGGTGCTCGCCGTGGGCGCGAGATCGAGCGGGCAGGCTTCCTTGTCCACCCCTGCGTCGAGGTGAAAATCCGCCTCGCGGGCGAGACTGGAAGCAGGATTCCCGGTCATCGAAACCAGTTTCGCCCCCTGGCGCTTCACCAGCGGCACGATGGTGAGAAGCTCGGAACTTTCCCCGGAATTGGAAAGCGCGACGAAAACGTCCTCCTTCGTGATCATGCCGAGGTCGCCGTGGCTCGCCTCCCCGGGATGAACGAAGAAGGCGGGCGTCCCGGTGCTCGCCAGGGTGGAGGCGATTTTTCTGGCGACATGACCGGATTTTCCCATCCCGCTCACCACCACTCGCCCCGAGCAGGCAAGGATGAGTTCGACGGATCGAACGAAGTTCTGGTCGAGCCTGGACTTCAGGCCTTCCACTGCGCGCGCCTCGATTTCCAGGACTTCGCCTGCAATTTCAAGCGCCGAAAAGACATTGCCGGTTGAATTCATCATGGATCGATTATACCAGAACTCGCATGCGGGGTTGTCCGGCACTATATTTTTCACGACCCATCCGGCATCATTGGATCTGGAGACATTTCAAGCCATGCACAATACACTGCCCCTCGTCCTCGTCCTGCTCGCTTCCAGCGTGCTGGTGGTGGCTTTTTTCAGAATTCTCGCGATTCCGCAGATGATCGCCTATCTGCTGGTCGGCATCCTCACCGGACCGCATTTCCTCGGCTGGATTCCGGACACCGAGGAGACCCGCTATCTCGCGGAATTCGGCGTGGTGTTCCTGATGTTTTCCATCGGACTCGAATTCAGCCTCTCCAAGCTGCTCACCATGCGACGCATCGTGTTCGGGCTGGGCTTTTCCCAGGTCATGCTGGGCATCCTGGTGACCCTCGTTTTCACGGCGCTTCTCGGCGTGAACTGGAGGATCGGGCTCGCCGTGGGCGGCGCGCTTGCCATGTCCTCCACTGCGATCGTGAGCAAGATGATGGCCGAGCGCCAGGAACTCCATTCCGCCCACGGCAGGAAAATCTTCGGCATCCTGCTGTTCCAGGATCTCGCCGTGGTGCCGCTGCTCATCGTGATCCCCGCGCTTTCGCACGACACGAAAACCCTCCCCCTCGAACTCGGAGCCGCGCTCCTGAAAGCCGCTGCAGTGCTCGCCGTGCTGCTGTTTCTCGGCCAGAAAATGATGCGCCCCTGGTTCCATCTCGTCGCAAGGCAGAAATCTTCCGAGCTCTTCATGCTCAACGTGCTCTTCATCACGCTCGGACTCTCCTATGTCACCAATGCAGCCGGACTCTCGATGGCGCTCGGCGCATTCCTCGCCGGCATGCTGATTTCGGAAACCGAATACCGCTATCAGGTGGAAGACGACATCAAGCCCTTCCGGGACGTGCTGCTCGGCCTGTTCTTCATCACCATCGGCATGATGCTGGATCTCTCCGAGGTCTGGCGGGAACTCCCGATGGTGCTCCTCACCCTCGCCGCCCTCCTTGCCATCAAGTTTCTGCTGGTGGCCGGGCTCTGCCACTTCTTCGACCGGGACTGGGGGGTTGCGCTCAGGACCGGCCTCAACCTCGCCCAGGCGGGAGAATTCGGCTTCGTGCTGCTTTCCCAGGCGAAGAACCTGCACCTCATCAGCGAACCCGCGCTGCAGATCGTGCTCGCAGCCATGCTGATTTCGATGCTGATCGCCCCCTTCCTCATCGAGCGATCGGACCAGGTGGTGAAACGCTATTCCGCCGGAGAATGGATGAACCGCGCGCTGCAACTCCACAACATCTCGGTGCGCACCATGGCGTCCGACGTGCAGATCATCATCTGCGGATATGGCAGGAGCGGGCAGACGCTGGCCCGTTTTCTCGAGCAGGAATCTCTCCCCTTCATCGCGCTCGACCACGACCCGCTCCGGGTACGGGAAGCTTCCGCAGCCGGGGAGAACGTGGTCTTTGGAGACGCAAGCCGCAGGGAAGTGCTGATCGCCGCGGGTCTGCTCCGGGTGAAAGCGCTGGTGGTCGCCTATTCGGACGTGCATTCCGCGCTATCGATCCTGAATCACGTGCGGGAATTGCGCCCCGACCTTCCCGTGATCGTCCGAACCCTGGACGACTCCGAAATGGAAAAGCTTAGGCAGGCGGGCGCTGCAGAAGTGGTGGCCGAAATCATGGAAGGCAGCATGATGCTCGCTTCCCATGCGCTGCTGCAGCTCGGCGTGCCGCTCAACCGGGTGCTGAAAAGAATCCGCGAAACGAGGGAAGCGCGTTACAGCGGCTTTCGCGGCTATTTCCGGGGAATCACCGACCAGATGGACGACGAGCAGGAGGCGATGCAGTTGCGACTCAGGAGCGTGATGATCCCGCAGGGCGCTTTCGCGGTCGGGAAAACACTCTTTGAGATCGATCTCGGCCAATATTCGGTCGACATCACCGCCGTGAGGAGAAGGAACATCCGCGGCCTCGCCCCCGCTCCGGAAACGGTGATCAAGCAGGGGGATGTGGTGGTGCTGAGAGGAACCCAGGCGGGTCTCGCCTCCTCCGAGATCCGCCTGTTGCAGGGTTGATTGCGTCCACTCAGAATGCCTTGCAGATGGTGAAAAGCACGGTTCCGGTATCGGAATAGGCGTTGTTGGCCGTCGCATTGATTGCCGCAGCGGAAGCGCCTCCGCTTGTGCTGCTCGGCGGTCCGTTGGCGTGAATAATCCCGGTATTGGGCACGCCATCGTCCATCTGCCTGTCGACTGCCGCAGCGATCCTGTCGGCAAGCCCCGAGGAGCAGATCATCAGCGTGGTGAATCCCGTGCCAGCGACGCCACCGTTGGTCAGCGCTTCGCCAGGCGGAGAACTTCCGCTGCCGGTCTGCACGCCGATGACTCCGCCCTGGGAATTGAGCGGGAGGGTCACCGTGGCGGATGTCGC
>JABEVD010000157.1 GCA_013044025.1 Burkholderiales bacterium | reverse complement strand
TTTCCGGATTCTTGTGATAAACATGAATGGAATGATCCATCGCTCCATCCACATCCGCGCCGGTCGCCTGTTGGAGCGCATCGTGATGGCGATGCATGGCTTCCCTCGCCGCCCGGTTCATGTAGACGACATTGTGTTCCGGGCCGGCATCGCAGAGCATGACGATTTCCTCGATTCGATCGAGGATTTGCGTCAGCTTTTCAATTTCTGCACGCTTTTCGGCGAGTTCGGGCTTGAGTTTGCCTGAAGTGAACATTTACCTGTTTCTGAGAAAGTCTGCCGTCTTGTAGAAGGATGCGGCGAGTTGAGCGCGCAGCTTTTCGTCCACTCCGGTCTCTTCCATCGCGCGCTTCATGCGATGCATCCACTGGTCGCGCTCCGCTTCGCCGATGGGAAAGGGCATGTGGCGCTGCCTGAGCCTCGGGTGCCCGTATTGCTCCACATAGAGCGGAGGGCCGCCCAGCCATCCGGATAGGAACATGTAAAGCTTGTCGGTCGCTTCATCGAGGCTTTCAGGATGAAGGGCGCGGATTCCTGCTGCGACCGGGTCTGTGTCCATGATTTCATAAAAGCGCAGGACGAGTTTTTTCACGCCGGTTTCGCCGCCGATCATTTGATAATGCGGATTGCTGATGACAGGATCCATCTGAACGCCCAACTCGATTCTCCCTGGTGCCGGAAACAGACCGAATCACTGTAGTCCAGTTTTGCCGGCTTGTCGAGAACCCGTTTCGGGGAGTATCCCGGATCCGGTGCTATCATTGAAGAGAACAATTCTCACTACCGAATCATCATGGTCAGGCTCTTGTTGTCATCCCTGTTGCTGGCGAGCTTTCCGGTCCATGCCGGAGAGCCTCCCCATGTCAGCGCGAAAATTTCCGGGAGCGGGATCGAGGTGGAAAGTTCGGTGGATCTTCCCATCGTTCCTTGTCAGGCCTATGCGATGCTCACCGATTACGATGACCTGCCGAAATTCATCCCCGGGCTCGTGAAAAGCCATGCCAAGCGCATCTCGCCCGATGAAGTCAGGGTGATGCAGGTGGGTGAGGTGCAGGCCTTTCTTTTCCGGGTCGAAATGTCTTCCACGCTGGACATGACCGAATTTCCCGGCAAGCGCATCGTTTTCAGGCAGGTGAGCGGGGATTTCGCTTCCTACTCGGGGGAATGGGACTTTTCATCCGCGAAGGAGGGAACGGAAGTTCGCTATCGGGCAAAAATGACTTTCCGACCCTATGTGCCGCTTGCGATTGCGAAATGGGTGCTGGATTCGGACGTGGAAAGGAAGTTCGTTGCGATCGAGCGCGAAGCGGAGAGCCGCAAGGGAGCCGTTTGTCCGGAATCGTGAATCAGGGAAGCGCACGCGCCCGCAACTGCCCGCAAGCGCCTTCCACTTCCTGACCTGCCGAGTCGCGTATCCTGGCGAGGATGCGTTTTTCGTTCAGATAGGAAAGGATTTTCGCGATCCGCTCCTGATCCGGGCGGCGAAACTCCAGGCCGTCGACGCGGTTGAAAGGAATGAAGTTCATCACCGCGTATTTTCCTGAAAGAAGACTTGCGATATTCTCCATCTCATCCTCGCCGTCGTTGATTCCTTCGAGGAGAGTCCACTGGTACTGGATCGGATAATGCGTGGCCCTGGCATATTGCTCCGAGCGCTCGACGAGTTCCTGCACCGGGATTTTCGGGGCGCGTGGCAGAAGCTGCTCCCTCAGATCCATTTTCGTGGTGTGCAGCGAAACCGCCAGCGCAGGCTTGACCGCCATTTCGGGCAGGCGCTCGAACACCCGCAAATCTCCCACGGTGGAAAGCACCAGATTCTTGTAGCCGATATTGCCGTGAAAGCCGAGCGTCTCGATCGCTTCCATCACGTTTTCCAGGTTGTGGGCGGGTTCCCCCATGCCCATGAAGACCACCTTTTTCACCTCGCGGCGGCTCCTGGCAAGCGCGACCTGGGCGACGATCTCCGCGCTTCCGAGGTGGCGCATGAGACCGTCCCGTCCGCTCATGCAGAATGCGCAACCCACTGCGCATCCAACCTGGGTGGAGATGCAAAGGCCGCCTCTGGGCAAAAGTACGCTTTCGATCCTCTGTCCGTCGCAAAGCTTCACGAGCAGGCGCGCGACCCCTTCTCCTGCCGGGTGCTCGCTTTGTATCCGGGCTAGCGAATCGATCTCCTTTCCGAGCGAAAGCCATTCCTCCCTGACCTGCTTCGGATAGCGCTCCGCCTCGAAAGGAAGAACCTGGGTCCAGCTTCGCAGCATCCTGGCTTCATGGCAGGGCTTTGCGCCGACATTGCGGATGCGGTCGAGGAGGTGAGAGACCCTGACTGGACGAGAAGGAAACAAGGGAATTCCGGGATCTTGGAAAGCGCAGGATTATATCCGATGGCAGATGCGGACGTCTCGTTCATGTAACAAAGCTTGCCTTTTGGCCTCCATGGTATAGGTTCTTAATTGGAAGATACCGGAAGTTTGAAGGAGATGGACGATGTACAGGAAGCCGGAAGCTCCTGAAAGAAGCGAAGTCGCCGCATTGACCCTGGACGAAGAAGGGAACATCCTCGACTGCAATTTCGCCGCGGAAGCGCTGTTCGGCTATGAATCCACCGAACTCCTTTCCCGCCACATTTCCCTCCTGTTTCCCCAGTTCGAAGATTCCAGCCTGCTCGATGGAGTCAAGCTCAATCCGAAGATCAGCTTCATGTGCCATTGCGGTCGTCTCTTCAGGGTTCGCGACCGCAGGTCGAGGCCGCTCGTCGGAGAACTGCACATCGTCGAACTGGGGAATTCCGGAATGCGCACATTCAGGATCATCGTTCCGGTCGAATCCGTGATGCCGGAATTTCCTTCCTGAAGGCAGGATCGTCGCGGATTTCAGCCCTTCAGCGCAGATGAAAACTGTTGAACGACATCCACCACCTTCCTCGCTCCCGCCCGGATCTGCTGGATCGCCACCCCCACCCCATTGGCAAGGTGCACTCCTTCCTCGACCTCGGACAGGCTGTTTTCCATGCTTTCCGTCACAGCCTGGCTTTCGGTCTGGATTCTCGCGATCATCGCCGAAATTTCCTGGGTGGATCCGCTCGTCCGCTCGGCGAGTTTTCTGACTTCGTCTGCGACCACAGCGAAGCCTCGTCCGGATTCTCCGGCACGGGCCGCTTCGATCGCTGCGTTGAGCGCGAGCAGATTGGTCTGGTCGGCGATTTCCTTGATCGTGTTCACGATCGAAGTGATTTTCGAGGTCTGGGCGCCGAGCTCCCTGACCTGTTCGGAAGAAGTCCTGACCTGCCCGGAAAGAGTGCGCATCTTGTCGGTGGCCTGCAGGATGATCCTTTCTCCTTCAGAGGATCCCTGTTCGGTTTCCAGTGCGACTCCGTAAGCGATTCTGGCGCTTTCGGATTCCGCCTGTTGCTGCAATACCCTTTGCGTGATGTCTGAAGCGAACTTGATCACGCGGAAGATTTTTCCGCCCTCGTCCCTGACCGGGTTGTAAGTGGCTTCCAGCCAGACGGAACGCCCGTCCCTGGTGATACGCTCGTATTGTCCGCCGAAAAATTCTCCCTGGCGCAGCCTTTCCCAGAATTGACCGTATTCCTGGCTCGACGCATATTCCGGCCTGCAGAACATCCTGTGCATCCTGCCCCTGATTTCTTCCAGGCGGTAGCCGAGCAGGTTCAAAAAATTTTCGTTTGCAGTGATCACGTTTCCCTGCAAATCGAATTCGATCACCGCGAGAGAGCGATCGAGTGCGGTGATCAGGTTCCGGTCCTGCTCGGCTGCAGCGACCTGGGCCGTCACGTCGGATGCGATCTTGATCACCTTCGAGAGTTTCCCGCTCTCGTCGGAAACCGGGAAATAGGTGGCCTCCAGCCAGACCGTATCGCCGTTCTTTTTCCGCCGCATGAATCTGCCTTCGATCGATTCCCCCGATCTCAGGCGAGACCAGAAATCCGCATATTCCCGGCTTTGCGCATATTCCTGCCCGCACAATGCTCCATGATGCATCCCCTTGATTTCGTTGTCCGGGTAACCCAGCAATCTGGAGAATTTTTCGTTCGAATCGATGACGGATCCGTCCATGGAGAATTCGGCCATGGCAGTGCTTCGCTTCATCGCATCGTGCAAGGCCCGGAGCGGCTGCATTTCCCGGGTCAGCGCCTCGATGCGCGCTTCGCATTTCCTGGAACTGTTGAACATGATTCCTCCTTCACTTTCAAATGATGCGCTTGCAGGATCGGTCGAACGGCGGAGTTCAGGAAAGCCCGAGCGCAAGCCTGATTGCCTGGTTCATCCTGACGAGGGTGTCTTCGAGCAGATCCACCATGCCGAGGATTTCCCCGAATTGCCCGTTTTCCCTCAGATCCCTTTCGATGCGAAGCGCTGTTTCGGCCACCGCAGTCGCCCCTACATAACCTGCCGCTCCCCTCACCTTGTGCAGCATCGCCATGGCAGCTTCTGCATCGCGGTTTTCGAAAGCCTTCAGGACATCCTGCCTGATTCCCTGGTGCAGCATGGTGAATTTCGCCAGCATCCTGAGATAGATCTCCTCGTCGCCGAAGTGCGAAAGCCCGTCTTGCGGATCGAGTCCTTCGATTCCGTACAGGGAAGTGAGTCCCGATTCGTTCATGGCCGGCTCTCCGCGGGTGCATGATTCAGCATGGAACGGATTTCCCGCTCCACGGAATGCCCTTCCAGATAGAGGGTTTCCACGCCGCGCAGGAAATGCTCGGCCAGATCCAGCAACTCTTCCTCCTGGGAACCGGAAAGGCCCAGGGAAAGAAGAAGACGATTGAGCCTGCTGTTGAATTCGTCTGCGATGCCGACGAAATCGAGGGATTGGCGCGAATGAAGATCGCCCAGCTTGCGAAGCGCTTCACCGGTCCTCTGGAGCAATTGCGAAAGATGCAGGGAATTGTCCAGGGCTTCCATTCTGGCATTCACCCCTTCTGCGAGCAGCGCCAGATTGTCCCTCATCCTGCCGTGTTTTTCAGGATCTTCCCGGGGAATGTTCGTCACGATGATGGTGACGCGCTCGTATGAGCAGGAAAGGTGCGAGCTGAATTCGAAGATCCTCCCCTGCGAAGCCATGTTCGATAGAACCGCTTCCTGGAGCGGGGAGCACGGGCCTTCCTGGTCCATGGAGAGGGAGCCGTTGCGGCCGCGGAGCTGGACGCTTCCCTTCAGCCCGTATGCATCCAGGGTGGCGATCAGCCCCTTCCCCAGAGAAAAATAATTTTCGGCCTGAAAGCTGTTTCTCAGAAAATGCAGGACCGTGCCGATTTCGCTGGCTGCGGTCATTGCGGTCATGGCGGTCCTGAAGGCATCGCCGAGGTTGCCCTTCAGTTCTGCGCGCTCCTGCTTCCATTGCAGGATGGATTCCACCTTCCTGCAAAGCTCGATCGGCATGATCGGTTTCGCGAGGTAATCGTCCCCGCCGGCCTCGAATCCTTTCATTCTTTCGGATTCGTCGATCAGGGCGGAGACGAAGATGATGGGCAGTCCCTCAAGGCTTTCATTCTCCCTGAGTTTCCGGCAAACTCCATAGCCATCCATTTCCGGCATGGAGACATCCAGGAGAACGATGTCCGGAGTCCTGCAGGCGATTTTTTGCAGCGCTTCCGCCCCGCTCGATGCGGTATCGACCGAATGGCAGGCGCTCAGGGCATTCCGGCCGCTTTCCAGGGCAATCTGATCGTCATCCACTATGAGGATATAGGCCGAATCGGGCATCATCATCTCCGGGTCAGTGATTGGTGCATGGGCATTTGCCGGTGCGCTACTTGCGTCTTTTCCGGTTCGGTCGATGAAACTTTATCCGAAGCGGATTGCCTTGGCAACGGAAGGATTGCAGCGGATGGGGTCATCGGAAAAAATCTGTTCGAGGTTTTCGTTTTTATCATAGAATGATATCGATATTATCACATTGCAGCTTGCGCCGCGCCCACGCCTCCAGGGATGAGAATCGCTGTTTCCTGACATGAAGAACGATCCTGCAGAATCCTTGTTGCGGCGTAAGCCGGACGCGCCGGGATGGGGCCTTCTCCTGCCGCTGCTGGTTTTGGTCATTTCGCTCTCGGCCTCCATCCTGGTTTGGAAGAGCGAGGAATTCGAGATCGAGCAGAATTCGCGGGATTATTTCAATTTTCGCGTAGACGACGTGATCCGGAAGACGGAAAACCGCCTGAACCTGTACCAGCAGGCCCTGCGCGGCGCCAAAGTGCTGTTCAGCATTTCAGGGGAAGTCGACCGGGATGCGTTCAGGGACTATGTCGCGGGGATGAATCTCAACCTCATCTATCCAGGCATCCAGGGCATCGGATATGCGCTGCTCATCCCGCCTTCCAGTCTTTCCGGGCATATCGCCCGCGTGCGCAGGGAAGGCTTCCCGGATTACACGGTGAGACCGCAAGGCGTCCGTAAAGTCTATACCTCGATCCTCTATCTCGAGCCCTTCGACTGGCGCAATCAGCGCGCATTCGGATTCGACATGTATTCCGAGTCCGTGAGGCGGAAGGCGATGGATCTCGCCCGGGATTCCGGAAAACCTGCGATGTCCGGCAAGGTGGTGCTGGTCCAGGAAACCACCAGCGATGTGCAGTCCGGATTCCTGGTCTATCTTCCGGTCTATCGCAACGGCATGCCGCACGGAACGGTCGCGCAAAGAAGGGCAAACCTGGTCGGCTGGGTATATTCGGTGTTTCGCATGGGGGACCTGATGCGAGGCATACTGGGCGGGGAAGGAGACGAATTCGCCACCCAGGTTTACGATGGAACGCGCGTTTCCAGCGAAGGCAGGATGTTCGACCATTCGAACGGAGAAAGCCCTGCCCAGCCCCGCTTCCTTGCCGTCAGGCATGTCCGGTTCGCGGACCATGAATGGACCATGGTATTTTCCTCCCTCCCGAAAATCGGCAAACGCTTCGATTCGGCCCATCCCTACTGGATCATGAGCAGCGGAATCATGGTCAGCCTGCTGCTGACCATGATCACCTGGCTTGCGGTCAACGGCAGGAGGAGAGCGATGGCGCTTGCCATCGACCTCAATCGGGATCTCATCGACAGCAAGAATCGCCTGCGGGGAATCCATCAGGCCATGCTGGACGGACTCGTTCTGATCGACCGCAAAGGAATCATCCAGTCCGCAAACGTGGCGGTCTGCAGACTGTTCGGATACCAGGAAAGCGAACTGCTCGGAAGCAATGTCAAACTGCTGATGCCCGAGCCGATCCGTTCGAAACACGATGAAATCCTGCGCGCGCACCTCGAGGGCGGGAAGACGAACATCATCGGCCGCAGAATCGAGGTGCAGGGCTTGCACCGCAGCGGAGCGTTGCTTTCTCTGGAGATTTCGGTGACGGAACTCGAAGGCGATGCAGACAGGCATTATATCGGCGTCCTGAGGGACATCAGCGAGACCAGGCGGATTTACCAGGAACTCTGGAAATCCAATCAGAAGAACCTCGCGCTGTTGCGCAATGCCAGCGACGGCATCCATATCCTGGATTCTCTGGGAAATGTGATCGAGGCAAGCGATTCCTTCTGCGCCATGCTCGGATACGAGCGGGAGGAAATCATCGGCATGAATGTTTCCAGGTGGGATGCTCATTTCGACGGCAAGGAGCTGCAGAAGGCGATTGCGGAGCAGATGGCCAATCCTGGCCGCGCTCAATTCGAGACCAGGCACAGGCGCAAGGATGGTTCCGTTTTCGACGTGGAAGTGAGCGGGCACCGGCTCGAACTGGATGAGGCGGTGGTGCTGTTCAATTCCTCCCGGGATGTCACGGAGCGCAACCGTATCACCAGGGAACTCGTCGAAGCGAGACGGCTTTCCGAGGAGGCGAGCAAGTCGAAGAGCGAATTTCTGGCGAACATGAGCCATGAAATCCGCACGCCGATCAATGCGATCATCGGATTTTCCTTCCTGGCGCAAAGCATGGATCTGCCGCAGAAAGCGCTTTCCTATTTCAGCAAGATCAATTCGGCATCGACCTCCCTGCTCGGCATCGTCAACGACATTCTCGATTTTTCCAAGATCGAAGCCGGTCACCTCGACCTGGAAATCATTCCGTTCAGGCTGGACGAAGTGATCGGAGAAGTTGCCGGCATGCTGGGCAACAAGGCGAGGGAAAAAGGGGTCGAGCTGAATTTCGGGATCGATCCGCAGGTTCCGGTCCGGCTTTCCGGAGATCCGCTGAGATTGAACCAGGTGCTGACGAATCTCGTCAGCAATGCGATCAAGTTCACCGGGCATGGAGAGATCACCCTCCTTGCGGAACGAATCGGCGGAGAAAATGAAGAGGTATTGCTTGAATTCCTGGTGCGGGACACCGGAATCGGGATGACGCAGGAACAGCAGGAAACTTTGTTCAGACCATTTTCTCAGGCGGACACTTCGACCACCCGCAGGTTCGGCGGAACCGGGCTCGGGCTCGTGATCAGCAAGCAGCTCGTCGAGCTGATGGGCGGGGCCATCCGTGTGGAAAGCTTCCCTGGAAAGGGGAGCAGTTTCCGTTTCACTGCGCCTTTCGGCATCGTAACCCGGCCTGCGGCCTCGCCTTC
>JABEVD010000020.1 GCA_013044025.1 Burkholderiales bacterium | reverse complement strand
GCAGGATGGATTCGACCAGATCCTCGAAGGATTGAAAGCAGGTGAACTCGTCGCGACCGAGGGAGCGATTTTCATGAGCAACGCCATCGATTCGGCCCACTGAACATCATGCTGAAATTCATACTTTCCTCTTCCCTCGCAAGGCGATCCCTGGTCATGCTCGGCCTGATCGTTTTTCTCGGCGCAGGCTTCATCGCCTACAACAAACTCAATGTGGAGGCCTATCCCAATCCCGCGCCTGTGATTCTGGAAATCACCGCGCAATCTCCCGGGCTCTCCGCCGAGGAAATGGAACGCTATTACACGACGCCCATGGAAGTCGGGCTTGCCGCGACCCCGGGCGTGGACAACATCCGCTCGACTTCCTTCTACGGCCTGTCTTTCGTCCGCGTCACCTTCAAGTACGGGGTGGATTATTATTCCGCCTACACCCAGGCCGCGATCGCGCTCCAGCAGAATGTGTCCCTGCCCAACAACGTGCAACCACAGATCCAGGGATCCAGCCTGGTCGGGGAAATCTATCGATACCAGTTGAAAGGCCCGCCGGGCTTTCGCCTCACCGACCTGCGCACCATCCAGGACTGGATTTTGCAGCGCAGACTGCTCACCGTGCCCGGCGTGGTCCAGGTCAACAGTTGGGGCGGAACCACCAAGGAATTCGAGGTCGAGGCGGATCTTGGCAAGCTGGACGCATACAACATCACCCTGCCGCAGATCATTGCCGCGATCGGCAACGCCAATTCCAATGTGGGCGGCAGAACCATCCGCTTCGGCCAGCAATCGGTGAACATCCGCGGCATCGGCCTCATCGACAGCGGCGGAAATCTCGATCTCACCCGCGGAAACCGGGTTTCCGACATCGAAAACATCGTGCTCTCGCAATCCGGCGGGGTGCCGGTCACGGTCAGGGATGTGGCGAAAGTCTATGTCGGTCATGTTCCGAGGCTCAGCAAGGCGGGACGCGATGACGAGGACGACATCGTCGAAGCCATCGTGGTGATGAACAGGACGCTCCACACCAAGGATGTCGTGGCGAGAATCCAGGCGGAAGTCGAAAAGATCAATTCCGACGGAACCTTGCCTGCCGGCGTAAAGATCGTGCCCTTTTACGACCGATCCACCCTGGTCGACGTCACCACCCACACCGTGCTGCACAACCTGGTGTTCGGCTGCCTGCTGGTGTTCCTGATCCAGTGGATTTTCCTGGGGGATCTGAGAAGCGCGATCATCGTGGGCGCCAACATCCCGTTCGCCCTGTTTTTCAGCATCATCCTGCTGGTGATCACCGGGGAATCGGCCAACCTGCTTTCGCTCGGCGCAGTCGATTTCGGCATCATCGTCGATTCTGCGGTGATCCTGGTGGAAAATGTATTTCGCAACATGCAGAAAAGCCGCGAAGAGCAGATCTCCCTGCTGGAGGATCATGAACAGGGAAACGATCGGGCACTCACCCGGGGATCTGGCTGGACGGACCGCTTGCGCCTCATTTTCGTCAGCGCGCACGAAGTCGACAAGGCCATTTTCTTCTCCACCGCGATCACCGTCGCGGCCTTCATTCCGCTTTTCACCATGGAAGGGGTTGAAGGGCAGATTTTCGGTCCGATGGCGAGGACCTACGGTTATGCGCTGGCCGGCGCCCTCATCGCCACCTTCACCATCACTCCGGTGCTCTCCTCCTTCCTGTTGCCCAAACATGCTGAAGAAACGGAAACGCTGCTGGTGAAATGGCTGCGCAACCTCTACACGCCGGTCCTGTCATGGGCGCTCGAAAACCGGAAAAAGACCGCGATGATCGGACTCGCCTTCATCGGGCTTTCCTTTTCTCTCCTGCCCGGGATCGGCACGGAATTCCTCCCTGCGCTGGAAGAAGGCAATCTGTGGATCCGGGCGACGCTTCCCCCCACCATTTCACTGGAAGCGGGCATGCCCACCGTATCGAGAATCAGGGAAATCATCGAACATCACCCGGAAGTCATCACCGTGGTTTCCCAGCACGGCAGGCCGGACAACGGCAGCGACGCATCCAGCTTCGGCAATGCGGAATTCTTCGTTCCCCTGAAACCATTCGACGAATGGCCGAAAGGAATGACCAAGGAGAAGCTGGTCGGGGAACTGCAGCGCGAATTCGGCCATGAATTCACCGGAATCGAATTCAATTTCTCTCAATACATCCAGGACAATGTGGAAGAAGGATTGTCCGGGGTCAAGGGGGCGAATTCGGTGAAGATCATCGGCCCGGATCTGCCCACCCTGGAAAAGCTCGCCGACCGGGTTCAGGCAGAAATGGCGAAAATTCCGGGCATCACCGATCTGGGCATTTTCAGGGTGATGGGGCAGCCCAATCTGGATATCAAGGTCGACCGGGCAAGGGCTGCGCGCTACGGGCTCAACAGCGGCGACGTGAATGCGGTGATCCAGGCGGCCCTGGGCGGTACCCAGGCGACCACGGTGATGGAGTCGGACCGCCAGTTCGCCGTGACCGTGCGCCTGTCTCCCCAATACCGCGACAATATCGAAGCGATCCGCAACATCCGGGTCGGATACCAGAATCCTGCCGGGGGGAACGCCTATGTCGCGCTCGGGGAGCTTGCCGAAATCAGCCTGGATACCGGGGCTTCCTACATTTATCATGAAAAGAATGCCCGCTTCATCCCGATCAAGTTCAGCGTCCGCGGCAGGGATCTCGGCGGCACGGTCGCAGAAGCGCAGAAAAGAATCGCGACGAACGTGAAGCTTCCGCAGGGATACCGATTCGTCTGGGCAGGGGAATTCGGCGAGATGCAACAGGCGAAAGCGCGCATGGAAGTGGTCGTCCCGATCGCCCTCCTGCTCATCGTGGCGCTGCTCTATGCGCTCTTCAATTCCCTTCGCGACACTTTCCTGGTGCTGGCAGCGATTCCCTTCTCCGTCGCGGGAGGAATCCTCGCCCTCTACGTCACCGGGCAGAACATGAGCGTCTCTTCCGGGATCGGGTTCATTTCCCTGTTCGGTGTCTCGGTGATGAACGGCATTCTGGTGATGACCTATTTCAACCACCTCGTCGCGGAAGGATACGAGCCGATTGCCGCGATGTTCAATGCGGCCGAAAAAAGGATGCGTCCGATGCTGATGACCGCTTTTTCCGCGGCCATCGGACTTTTCCCCGCCGCCATCTCCCACGGGATCGGCAGCCAGGTGCAAAGACCGCTGGCGACGGTCGTGGTGGGCGGAATGCTGCTCGGGCCGATCATGCTGCTGGTGGTCGCCCCTGCGCTGCAGATGATTTTCCTGAAACCTGGCGCGAAGGAAAAGGAAGAGGACCCGCGCTTCTGATCAGGGGGAAATGATCCCCGCCGCCGCCGCAGTGAGCACGGCTTCGATCCGGGTCGAAACCCCGAGTTTCAAGCGCGCGTTGTCGATGTGGAAATCGACCGTGCGCTTGGAAAGATCGAGGATCAGCGCGATTTCAGCGGAGGTTTTTCCGCGCGCGGACCAGGTGAGCGCCTCGATTTCGCGTTCCGAGAGTTCGACCAGATTGGCCCAGATTTCCGCCCGCCGATCTCTGGCGAGTCTTGCGCGGATGATTTCGTGGAGCAGGTCGAAATCCACCGGCTTGCAAACATAATCGTCCGCACCGAGCCGCCTGCCCCTGAGCTCGTTTTCCCGATCGGTCAATGCGGTGAGGAAAATGAAGGGCATGCCGAGGAAGCGTGGAGCAAGGGCCTTCAGGCGGTCGAGCACTTCGAATCCGGACATGCCCGGCATGCTGATGTCGCAAAGCACGAGATCCGGACGCTCCCTGAGAATCGCCGCCAGCCCTTCCTGCCCGTCGGCTGCGGCGCAGACGTCAAAACCCCGGTCGACGAGTTCCTCGACGAGGAGGGAAGAAGTTTCTTCGTCATCCTCTATGCACAGGATCTTGTTCGCTTCCATGGGATTGCCCCGCATCGTGACTT
This sequence comes from Burkholderiales bacterium, assembly GCA_013044025.1. Taxonomy (GTDB): domain Bacteria; phylum Pseudomonadota; class Gammaproteobacteria; order Burkholderiales; family JABEVD01; genus JABEVD01. Next base: position 2,363 of record JABEVD010000020.1, on the reverse strand, counting down.
GTTCAATAATATACCATTGTCTGCCCGCCCAGTACGATGCATCTGCGCTCGATCCGAATCAGACTTTCCCTGGTTTTCATCCTGTTCCTGCTCCTCGTGATCGGACTCGGGCTGTTCAGCATGAACCAGCTCGAGCGGGTCGATCGAGCTTCGGCCGAAATTCGCGATCGCTGGCTGCAAACCACCCGGATTCTCGGCGACATCAACAACTATACTTCCGACTTCCGTTCCGCGGAAGGCAGTCGCCTGCTTTCGACCTCTCCCGAAGAACTCGCGCAGAACGATCAGGAGATCGAAGCGCTCGACGGAGAAATCGATCGTTCCTTTTCGGGTTACCTCAAAATCCACCACGATCCGGACGAAGACGCGATGTTTGCCCGCTTCGCTTCTGACTGGAAAAATTACCGCATGATCGTGCGTCAGGAAATCGGGCTTTCCGGAACGGACGGAAAAGAGCGATACATGACGGATTCCCGCAAGGCGTTCGATGTGGCAAGCGATGCGCTCGCCATGCTGACCAACTGGAATGTGGAGGGAGCGAGGGCCGCGACCGAATACGACGTGAAAACCTATCGCCTCGCCTATGGACTGATCCTCGGCGCAATGCTTGCCGCCGGCGCGATGCTGGTGCTGGTCGTGGTGCACATCACCCGCTCCATTTCCAACCCATTGCTCGAACTCGCCAATCACATGCACCGTCTGATCGATCACGAGACCCTGACCGACATCGGGGGGACGGATCGAACCGACGAGATCGGCGAAATGGCGCGTTCGGTAGTGGTTTTTCGCGACAATGCCATCGAGCTCGACAAGAGCAGAAAGGTGCTCGCCGAACAGGCGGTGGCGCTGCGGGAAACGCTCGAAAGCGAAAGAAGGCTCACCCGGCAGCAGCGCAACATCGTTTCGATGACTTCGCACGAATTCCGCACGCCACTCACCGTCATCGACGGCCATGCGCAAAGGCTCATCCGCATGAAGGACAGACTTTCTCCGGAAGAAATCTCCCAGCGCGCCGGAAAAATCCGCAACGCGGTGCTGAGAATGACCAACCTGATGGACAGCCTGCTCAATTCCTCGCGATTCCTCGACGGCGACGCGGAATTTCACCCGGAGGAAATCGACCTTGCCAGAATTTTGCACGAAGCCTGCCAAACCTACCGGGAAATTCAACAGGACATCTCCATTCTGGAGCATTTTTCCGATCTTCCGGAAACCATGACGGGCGATCCGAAGCTGCTCTACCAGGCTTTCAGCAATCTTCTTTCGAACGCGATCAAATATTCCGGTACTGAAAAGAATATCGAGATCGCAGGCAAAGTCGATGGCGAATGGGTGAGCATCGATTTCATCGACCGTGGAATCGGCATACCGGAAAAGGATCAGGAAAGACTCTTCGAAAGGTATTACCGGGGAAGCAATGTCAGCAACATTGCGGGAACCGGGGTCGGTCTGCATTTCGTCGAAAAGGTGGTCGGACTCCATGGAGGCTCGATTTCCGTGCAAAGCAGGGAAGGAGCCGGATCCCGATTCACGATCCTGCTGCCGATCCGCACGGAATGACAGCAGGACAAGGTCCTCTCCTGCATCAAAACCTCAACCGGCCATCCGGTGCGACTGCGCAGCCATCGAACGCTGCAAATCCTGCAGGGCTTGCCATGCCGAAGGATGAACACCCATGGATTTTGCGTGTTCCGCAAAGAGCGCCATTCCGGCTTCGACGCTCAGGGAGGATTCCTGCCAGCAGGCAGCGACGGCTTCGACCGGAATGGTCCAGAGCTGCAGCGGACCATTGCCGGTTTTCAGCATTTTGTAATGTTTCGGGCCTTTCGAAACCAGCAAGGCCGTCTCCCCCTTCGAATTCGTGACCATTCTCGGGGTTTCCAGGATGCGGCGGATTTCGGGGTTGATCCAGGCGAGCACGAGGTGCCCCCTGCGTCGTTCCCCGGGTTCGGCTTCGGAACCTGCGTCGGCAATGGACTGGATGTCACCTTCGACATTCCAGAGGCAGACGAGATGGCCTTGTTGATTCCTGATCCAGCGAGCGTAAATCATGATGCACCTCCACAAGCAAAACTGCATGGGCGACGAGACCCGGTTCGGGTTCGTCTGGCGGCGGCGCGGGGGACGCGCTGCCTCGTTCGGGATGTCGACGAGGCAGCGGATGAGATCATGGCATGCCTGTCGAATCAGCTTTCAGATCGACTGCAACTCTCCATGGTCTACCTCTCAAGGTAATGCGATGGGGTGATTATAGCCCCGTGAATTTCCGTTTCGCAAGTAAAAAAATTGTAAAAATTTTCCGCCCAGAATCGGTTGACATGGGAAGAAAACCGGCTCGGAATCCGCCCGGCGCAACCACCGTG
>JABEVD010000156.1 GCA_013044025.1 Burkholderiales bacterium | reverse complement strand
CTAGCCCCCGATACGGGAGGCATGTAGAATATTCTTTTAACATGATAGCTGCAATGCAGGACTATTATAAAGTGTCTGTCCGCATTCATTCATTGGGCACAAACACATGGCGGTAGCACCTTCCCCATCCCTGCTTTCCCAGCTCAGGCTGCTGGGCGACCTGCCCATGCAGCGGAAGATCGGACTGATGGTCGCGGCAGCGGCAATCATCGCCATCCTGGTGGGCGCATGGCTCTGGGAGACAAGCCCGGATTACCGGGTGCTCTACAGCAATCTTTCCGACAAGGACGGGGGTGCGATCATCGCTTCCCTGCAGCAGATGAACGTCCCCTACAAGTTCGCAGAAGGCGGCGCAGCGCTGCTCGTCCCCGCGGACAAGGTGAACGAGGTGAGGCTGAAACTCGCTTCCCAGGGATTGCCCAAGGGATCGCTGGTCGGATTCGAGCTGATGGAAAACGAGAAATTCGGCACCAGCCAGTTTCAGGAACAGATCAATTACCAGAGAGGACTGGAAGGGGAGCTCGCAAGAACCATCCAGTCGCTCTCCCAGGTGCAAAGCGCAAGGGTGCATCTTGCCATTCCCAAGCCTTCCGTATTTGTTCGCGAGCGCGAAAGCCCGAGCGCATCGGTGCTGCTCGACCTTTATCCGGGAAAGATCCTCGATCCCGGGCAGGTCGCTGCGATCGCGCATTTCGTCTCCTCCAGCGTGGCCGACCTTTCGGTCAAGAACGTGACCATCGTCGACCAGAACGGCAATCTGCTGAGCCAGCCCGTGGATTCCCTCATCGCAAGCGGCCTCGACCCCACCCAGATGAAATACATCCAGGCCACCGAAAGGAGCTACATCAAGCGCATCGAGGACATCCTCACCCCGGTGGTGGGCGCAACCAACCTGCGCGCCCAGGTAACCGCGGATCTGGACTTTTCCCAGGTGGAAAACACTTCCGAGTCCTACAAGCCCAATCAGGCGCCCGGGACCGCCGCAGTGCGTAGCGAGCAGACCTCCGAAACCAGCTCGAACAGCGAGCAGAAGGCGAACGGGGTGCCAGGATCTCTTTCCAACCAGCCGCCCGCTCCGGTGAGCGCGCCGGTCGCCGCAGCCCCGACGCCCACGAAGCCGACTTCCACGAGCGGAAACAGCTCCAACGTGCAGAAGGACTCGACCACGAACTATGAGGTCGACAAGACCATCCAGCACACCAGACGCCCGGTGGGAAGCATCCGCCGGCTTTCGGTCGCGGTCGTGGTCAATTACAAGAAAATCGTGGACGCCAAGGGCAAGGCCACTTACAAGCCGCTTTCCGCCAAGGAAATCGGCCAGATCACCGCGCTCGTCAAGGAAACCATGGGCTTCGACGCAACGCGCGGAGACACTGTGAACATTTCCAATGTCGCCTTCACGCCGCCCGAATCCGAAGCGGTTCCCGCCCTGCCCTGGTGGAAACAGCCTGAAATCATTTCGCTCGCCACCACGATCGCCAAAAATCTCGCGATCGCCGCGGTGGTCGGCTACCTGATCTTCGGCATCATCCGCCCGGCCATGAACGGACTCAAGAACCAGGCTGCAGAAGCGGCCGCGAAAGAACAGGCTGCGGCAGAAGCGGAGGCCGTTCACGATCACCTGGTGCATCCTCATCCCAATTCGGAAGGCAGCACCGTCGAAGCGGCAAGGGAACTTGCAAGGCAGAATCCGCAGCTCGTGGCCAACGTGATCAAGGGATGGGTTTCCGGCAATGAGTGAGGAAGGTCTCAACAAAAGCGCCATTCTGCTGCTTTCGCTCGGCGAGAACGAGGCGGCAGAAGTGTTCAAATATCTGGGCCCCAAGGAAGTGCAGAAACTCGGCATGGCCATGGCAAGCCTCTCCAACGTCTCCCGCGACGACATCGATCGGGTTTTCAGGGATTTTTATACCGCTGCCGAAGAAAAAACCACGCTCGGCATGGATTCAGACGACTATATCCGTTCCGTCCTCACCAAGGCGCTCGGCGACGAAAAGGCGGCGAGCCTCATCGACCGGATCCTGCAGGGAGGAGACACCAGCGGCATCGAAAGCCTGAAATGGATGGACGCATCTTCGGTTGCGGAACTCATCCACAACGAGCATCCCCAGATCATCGCCACCATCCTGGTGCATCTGGAGTCAGACCAGTCTTCGGAAATTCTCTCCCACTTCACCGACAGGCTGAGAAACGACGTGCTGCTCAGAATCGCCACGCTGGACGGCATCCAGCCCACCGCACTCAAGGAACTCAACGACGTGCTCGCGAAGCTCCTTTCCGGAGGAACCAACATCAAGAAGGCGACCCTGGGCGGGGTCAAGGTTGCTGCAGACATCATGAACTACATGAGCGGCGGACAGGAAACCGCAGCCATCGAGAACATCCGCGACCACGACCCGGACATGGCGCAGCAAATCCTCGACGCCATGTTCGTTTTCGAGAACCTGCTCGACGTGGACGATCGCGGCATCCAGCTCCTGCTTCGCGAAATCCAGTCCGAATCGCTCATCGTCGCCCTGAAAGGCGCTTCCGAAGATCTGCGCGAGAAGATCTTCAAGAACATGTCGCAGCGCGCTGCCGAAATGATGCGCGAGGATCTGGAATCCAAGGGCCCGGTCAGGATCAGCGAAGTCGAGGCGGAGCAGAAGGAAATCCTCAAAGTGGTGAGACGCCTGGCCGACGAGGGACAGATCGTGCTGGGCGGAAAGGGAGAGGAAGGCTATGTCTAAGCCGGAGATCCCCAAGGGGCAGCTCACCCCCTATCAGCGCTGGGAACTCGATTCCTTCGACGAGCGGCGCGAGATCAAGGAGACCTCGATCGCCTATCCGACCGCCAGCGAAATCGAGCAGATCCATCAGGATGCCCATCAGGAAGGATACGCAGCCGGGCAGCGCGAGGGATACGATGCCGGGAAAAAGCAGGGATACGAGGAGGGATACCGCGACGGGATGATGCAGGCGAAGGAGAAGGTCGATTCCATGCACCTCGCGCTCACCGGCCTCAATCAGGAGCTGCAGCGCCTCGACGAGGAAATTTCCCAGGAAATCCTGTCCCTCTCGCTCGCCATCGCAAGACAGGTCATCCGCAAATCGCTGGACTGGAAGCCCGAAATCCTGCTCGAGGTGGTGCGGGAAGCCGTCGGCAAAATCCCCCCGTTCAGCCAGCAGGCGCATCTCAGGCTCAACCCGGAAGATGCTGCACTCGTGAGGCAGGAAATGGGGGACGAACTCGAACATACCAACTGGAAAATCATCGAGGATTCCAGGATCGAGCGGGGGGGGTGCAAAATCGAGACGAGTTCCAGCGAGATCGATGCAACCCTGGCCAACCGCTGGTCCAGGGTCGTTTCCTCCATGGCGCGCAACGATGAATGGATCGCAAAATAAACCGCACACCGATCGCTGGAAGCATTACCTCCACGATTGCGCGAAACTCGTTGCGGAATCCCGTCCGCTTCAGGTGACGGGACATCTCACCAAGGTCGCAGGCCTCGTCATCGAGGCCGAAGGATTGCAACTTCCGGTGGGAAGCGACTGCACCATCCGGCTTCCTGACGGAGAAACGGTGGATGCGGAAATCGTCGGTTTTTCCGGAAACAAGGTGTACATGATGCCGACCAACGACGTGTACGGACTCGTCCCGGGCGCCAAGGTGATGGCCATCGAACCCCCTCCGGGACGACCGAAACTCGGCGCGCCGCTCCACCCGCAAAGAAGGGTGCAGGATCACACCAAGCTCGTTCCGGTCGGGGAATCCCTGCTGGGAAGAGTGCTGGACGGCTCCGGCAGGCCGCTCGACAACCTCGGCCCCTTCCACAACGTACAGAGCGCGACCCTGCAGAACAGGCCTTTCAATCCGCTCAACCGCGAACCGATCAGCGCACCGCTCGATGTCGGCATCCGCGCGATCAATGCGCTCATGACGGTGGGAAGGGGACAGCGCATGGGACTTTTCGCAGGAAGCGGCGTCGGAAAGAGCGTGCTGCTCGGCATGATGGCGAGATACACCAGCGCGGACATCATCGTGGTCGG
>JABEVD010000155.1 GCA_013044025.1 Burkholderiales bacterium | reverse complement strand
CTAGCCGGCAATCCGCAGGCCCTGAGCAGGTCCGGTGTATTCCCTTGCGACGACGAAAGTCTGTTGATCATCCAGCCCATCATTCCGGCAACAGTCGCCCTGGATGGTTTCCAGTCCGGAATTTCTCTGAAGCCCATCGGTCTGGTTGCCATCCAGCTGAACCTGAAACCCACCAATCGATTCAAAAGATCGACGCTCACCTATACAATCTGCGCATCCTTGTTGTTCCTGGCTCTCTCCGGTTATCTCGTTCATCTGGCCAGCCGTCGCCTCACCCATCCGGTAAAAATGTTGAGCGATGCAGTGCAGGCGATCAGCCAGGGAAAGCTCGATACTCGCGTTTCCGAACTGGAACATGTGGTCGAGTTCAATGTATTGTCTCATGGAATCAATTACATGTCCGAGAGGTTGCGGCAGGATCGCAGCGAGCTTCAGAAACAGGTGGATCGCGCAACCCTGAACATCCGGGAGAGCATGCAAAAGGCCGAACAGGCGAATCTGGAAAAATCGAAGTTCCTGGCCGCTGCGAGCCACGATCTTCGTCAGCCGATCCATGCGCTCGGCCTGTTTCTGGGCGCGTTGTCGCGAACAGGATTGACCGAAACCCAGAAAAAACTGCTCGAAAATTCCTGCGCCGCATCGGAAGCCACGATGAAAATGCTCGACACCCTGCTCGACTTTTCCAGAATCGAGGCGGGTGTGGTCGAGCCCCAGTGGAAAACCTTCCGCTTGCAGGCCATCCTCAACAAAATCGAGAATGATCTCGCTCCACAGGCGGACGCCAAGGGCATCGTCTATCGAACTCGAGAGACGCAGCTTGCGGTCCGGTCGGATCCTGCGCTCGTGGAACTGATTCTTCGCAACCTGGTTTCCAACGCGATCCGGTATACCGAGCAAGGAGGATTGCTGGTTGGATGCAGGAAGCATGGCAACCAGGTCGTGCTGGAAGTGTGGGACACCGGAATCGGGATCGCGAAAGACCAGCAGGAAGAAGTGTTCCGCGAATTCCATCAACTGGGCAATCCGGAAAGGGATCGACGCAAGGGACTCGGCCTTGGTTTGGCGATTGCTCTCGGGCTGGCCCGCGTCCTGGGTCATGATCTTTCGCTTTCCTCCGCTTCCGGCCGGGGCAGCGTATTTCGGATCGCCTTGCCCAAGGCGATCCTGGAAATGACGCCGGCTTCTCCCGAGTCTCCCCGAATCCACGTGCTCTCCGCCAGGGTGCTGGTGATCGATGACGACGTGACCGTTCTCGAGGGAATGCGTCAACTGCTGTGCGGCTGGGGCTGCGAATGCGACATCGCGGAAACCATCGAAGATGCGATCCGGCTGGCTGGCTTGAATGCGCCGGACATGGTGATCAGCGATTACCGCCTGCGCGGCCTCCGGTCGGGCATCCAGGCCATCGAATCCTTGCGTCATCTGTTGGGGGAGGGACTTCCTGCGCTTCTGATCACCGGAGACACCGCGCCTGAACGTCTTCGCGAGGCGCAAACGAGCGGGCTTCCCCTGCTGCATAAACCCGTAATGCCGGCCGGATTGTATTACAGCATCGCGAAGGCGATTGAGGTCAGTTAGCCCACGAGCCCCCTTTGTCGTGCCGCATAGACTGCTTCCGAACGGCTGGTCACCTGCAGGAATGAAAGCACGGCCTGTACGTGTCCCCGCACGGTGTTTTCAGAAAGGCCCAGTTGCCTTCCGATGAGCTTGTTCGACAAACCTCGGCAAAGCAGGTCGAGCACCTCGCATTGACGTGGCGTCAGCCGTGGAAGCTCGCCCGGGTCTATTCGCTCGCACCGGATTTCCTTCTTGCACAGAGCGTTCCTGACGGCTGCAAGCATGTTGTCTGCACTTTCCGCTTTGGACACGAATGCCGTGGCTCCCCGAGCGAGTGCCTGGCGTCTGGCTTCCGGCGATACATCGGAAGAGAGCATGACGATGGGCGCTTGCGGCCATTTCCGCTGCAGTAGCGCGATTCCGTCCAGTCCATTCAATCCCTGTAGCTGGATGTCCAGCAGGAGCAGATCCGGCGTGATTTCGGTCCGCATCGCCTCTTCCAGAGAGCCGGCATCCCTGATTCCGACATTTTCCAATTCCGAGCGCAACAGCATGCCCAGGCCGGAGCGGAACAATGCGTGATCATCGATGAGGAGAATGGTGACTGGTGACATGGACGAATTAGACCTGCTCCGGAAGCCTTTCGCAAGCACCCAGTCCAAATGGACTATATGCACTTTATCGGGCCGATTTTAGAATAGCGCCAGTTAATGACATATTCGATATTCATCTGCAGGCACTGCCAGTCGTTAAATCTGATCAGTAATTTTTACAGATGGTTAGTGAAAACAATGAATAGCACATGCAGGCTCGTATGGAGCGCGGTGAGACACGTCCGGCTCGTAGCATCCGGAAAGGCCGGAAACAGGAAGGAACCGAAAGGGGCGGCCTCCGTCCTGCTCCTTTATGAGATGGCGACTGCTTCCCCATCTGCGGGCAGGTGGTTTCCGGAATCGGGGAGATTTCCCGGATCGGTAAGGGGGCTGACCTGCCAGTCTAGTGTCAAAGATTTTACAAAAGAGAGCAGCACAATTTCGTACCACAATTGATATCGGGAGAAATGATGAGAAAGCAGGTGAGCACTGGATTGGTGGCGATCGTCATGGGAATGTATGCGGCATCTTCCCATGCGACGCTGATCAGCTACAATGGATTTTCCAGCACTGCAGGCCTGACTTTGGTCGGCAGCGCGGCCCCCTTGACGACTGCGAACGGAACGGTACTCCAGTTGACCAAATCTTTAGGCAACCAGACAGGCGCTGCCTACAGTACCTCTGGCATTACGCTCGGTTCGAACGCCACATTCAGCACCACATTCCAGTTCAGTCTCTCAAACCCGGGAGGAACATACGGGCCTGCGGATGGATTCACCTTTCTTCTTGCTGCCAATACGACGGGCATTGGGGGGCTGGGGGGGGGGCTGGGGTATCTTGGCGTTCCCAGCAGCGTCGCCATCGAGTTTGATACCTTCAGCAATGGAGCGAGCGATGGAAACAGCAACAACCATGTTTCGATCAATACGAACGGTGTTCTCACCGATACGGCGCTTTCCAATGTGTACGGCATGTCTTCCTGCAGCACTACCCAGGCGGGTTGTCTTTCCAACGGCGACATCTGGACTGCGACGATCGGCTACAACGGTACGGCCCTGAATGTCGTGTTGAGCGATCCAGCAATGGGAACCTCCTTCAACGCGATCAGCAATTATGCGATCAACATCGCTTCCTATCTGGGGACGAACAATGCCTATGTCGGCTTCACTGCGAGCACCGGGGGCGGGTGGGAGAGCCAAAGTATCGTCAACTGGCAATTCGCCAATACGACGCAGCTTTCGTCGAATTCCAGCGTGCCTGAACCAGCTTCGGTCGCGCTCTTTGGTCTGGGTATTGCGGTCATGGGCAGAAGGTGTCGCAGGAAAGTCTGATCGGGGCGCGGGGTCACAGGCTCGGGGTCAGGG
>JABEVD010000154.1 GCA_013044025.1 Burkholderiales bacterium | reverse complement strand
TCTTCGGCAAGGAACTTGCGGACGGTATTCATCACGTCATGGACTTCCTTCATCTTCAGGTTCTGGCTCGCCGTGATGTTGACAAGCGCGCCCTTCGCTCCGGAAAGATTCACATCCTCCAGAAGCGGGCTCGCCACAGCCTGCTCGGCTGCGATCCTCGCACGCTCGGTACCGCTCGCGTAGGCCGAGCCCATCATCGCCATCCCCATCTCGGACATCACGGTCTTCACGTCTGCGAAATCGACGTTGACGATGCCGGGACAGTTGATGACTTCGGCGATGCCGGCAACCGCCCCGTGCAGCACATTGTTCGCAGCCTTGAATGCGTCGAGCATGCTGACGTCATCTCCCAGCACTTCCATCAGCTTGTCGTTCGGGATCACGATCAGGGAATCGACATGCCGGGTGAGTTCCTCGATTCCGGACTGCGCCACCCTGGGACGCTTGCCTTCGAAGGTGAAAGGCTTGGTGACCACGGCGACCGTCAGGATGCCCATTTCCTTGGCAACCTGCGCGACCACGGGTGCCGCCCCGGTCCCGGTTCCACCGCCCATTCCCGCGGTGATGAAAAGCATGTCCGCTCCCCTGATCGCATCCGCAATCCTTTCCCTGTTTTCCAGGGCGGATTCCCGACCGATCTCCGGATTCGCGCCTGCTCCGAGTCCCTTCGTGATGATATCTCCCAGCGAAAGAACCATTCCCGCCTTGTTGCGCTTGAGCGCCTGGGCGTCGGTGTTCGCGCTGATGAATTCAACGCCCTGCACCCCGGATTCGATCATGTGGTCGACGGCGTTCCCCCCGCATCCACCGACCCCGATTACCTTGATCACCGCAAGCTGATCCTGCGTATCCATGACTTCAAACATATCACCTCCAATTAACAGGTTACACGCACCATCGAGCTAGAAGCTCTTCTGGAACCAACTTTTCATTTTTTCGAAAATCTGCCCGAACGATCCGGATTGCATCGACATCATGCTTTGCCGTCTGCGCTCCTCCATCCCCAATAACAACAAACCGACTCCGGTCGAAAATCGCGGAGTTCTGACCACTTCCGCAAGCCCCCCCACATATTGCGGAATCCCCAGACGGACCGGCATGTGGAAAACCTCTTCCGCCAGTTCCACCATGCCCGTCATGGCGCTGCTTCCACCCGTGAGCACGATTCCGGAGGACAACAGATCCTCGAATCGGCTCCTCCTCAATTCAGCCTGAATCAGGCTGTAGAGTTCCTCCACCCTGGGCTCGATCACTTCCGAAAGCGTCTGCCTCGAAAGCTGACGCGGCCCGCGGTCACCCACTCCCGGCACTTCCAGCATTTCTGCAGGATCCGCGAGCTGCCTCAATGCGCATCCATAGCGAACCTTGATTTCCTCCGCTTCCTTGGTGGGCGTCCTGAGCGCCATGGCGATGTCGTTGGTGATCTGGTCACCCGCGATCGGGATCACCGCGGTATGGCGGATCGCCCCTTGCGAGAACACCGCGATGTCCGCAGTTCCTCCGCCGATATCCACCAGGCAGACGCCGAGATCCTTCTCGTCCTCGGTGAGCACCGCTTTCGCCGATGCCAGCGGCTGCAGGATGAGGTCGCGCTCGACCAGTCCGCAACGCCTCACGCATTTCATGATGTTCTGGGCGGCCGAGATCGCGCCGGTCACGATGTGTACCTTCACTTCCAGCCTCATTCCGCTCATGCCGAGCGGCTCCCTCACATCCTCCTGGCCGTCGATGATGAATTCCTGATTGAGGATGTGCAGGATCTGCTGGTCGGTCGGGATATTGACCGCCTTCGCCGTCTCGATCACCCGCTCGACATCCATCTGGGTCACTTCCTTTTCCTTGATCGCGACCATGCCGTGCGAGTTGAAGCTCTTGATGTGACTGCCCGCGATTCCCGTGTAGACTTCGCGGATCTTGCAGTCCGCCATCAGTTCGGCTTCCTCGAGCGCTCTCTGGATGGCGCTCACGGTAGACTCGATGTTGACCACGACCCCCTTTTTCAGGCCTCTGGACGGATGGCTGCCCATCCCGACGATCTCCAGTCTTCCTTCCTGGGTGATTTCTCCCACGATCGCCACGATCTTGGACGTGCCGATGTCGAGCCCGACGATGAGATTCTTCGCTTCCCTGGTCATGCCTTTGTTCCTTGTGCGAATTTCCCGATCATGCCGCCCCCCTGGTGCGCAGCTTCAGCCCCGGTGCGCGCACTGCAAAGCCGTTTTCGTAGCGCAGGTCGACATAGTCCACCCTGCCTCCGAGACTGCCCACCGTCCTGGCATACAGCGCGGCAAAATCGGAAAGTCTCTTTTCCATTTTTTCCCTGCCCAGTTCGATCAGCATTCCGTTATCCAGGCGGATCTCCCACGAACGCCTGTCGGAAAGGTTGACTTCCACCACTTTCCTGTCCAGCGTCGCCAGGGTCCTGCTGAAACTGAGATATTCCCTGGAAACGTCCTTCGAGCTTCCTTCCGGCCCGGTGAACAGGGGAAGCGCGTTCTGTTCGGTTGCGTCGAACACTTCCCCATAGGTGTTCACCATCCGGTTCCCGTCCCATTTCGCGATCGGAACATGCTCTTCCACCCGCACGTCGATCTCGAGCGGCCAGCGGCGGCTCACGCTCGCCGTCCTGACCCAAGGAATCTGTTCGAAATCGCGCTTCATTCCGTCGATGTCCGCATCGAAAAAATTGGTTCCGAGCCGCCTTGCGGCGATCTTCACCACTTCATCCCGGTTCAGACGGTCGGTCATTCCATCCACCCTCAGCAGCTTGGGCTGCAGCATGGGAAGATGGGATGCGAAACCCATCAGCACCCAGCCCGCCGCAACCGCCACCGCGAGAAACAGGAAGTTCGCAATCGCCGTGAGCTTTTCCGGTTCATCCCACATGCGCGGACTCCAGGATCCTCATCACCAGATCGTCGAAATCGATGCCCGCCCGCCTCGCCGACATCGGAACCAGGCTGTGGTCGGTCATGCCCGGCACGGTGTTCATTTCCAGGAAAAATGGCGCGCCGTTTCGGTCGAGAATGAGGTCCATCCTGCCCCATCCGCTGCAACCCAGAACCTGAAATGCCCTGAGCACCAGATCCCTCAGTTCCCGCTCCTTTTCCTCGGCCAGGCCGGGACAGACGTAGCGGGTGTCTTCAGCGAAATACTTCGCGTCGTAATCGTAGAATTCGTGCGGGGTCTCGATGCGGATCGAGGGAAGCACTTCCCCCCCGAGAATCGGGAACTGCACTTCCGATCCGTCCACGAAAGCTTCCGCGAGCACCAGGCTGTCGTATTTCGCGGCCAGATGGAACGCCTCTTCCAGATCCTCTCCGCGCTTCACCTTGCTGATGCCGATGCTCGATCCTTCGCAGGCGGGCTTGACGAAAATCGGAAGCCCCAGCCTTTGTACCACCCCTGCGAAATCGGATTGCGGGGTGAGGATCTCGTATTTCGTCACCGGGATTCCGGCTGCTTCCCAGACGAGCTTGGTGCGCCACTTGTCCATCGAGATGGAAGAAGCCATCACCCCGCTCCCGGTATAGGGAATCCCCATCAGTTCGAGCGCGCCCTGCATGGTGCCGTCTTCCCCCATCCTGCCGTGCAGAACGATGAATGCGCGATCGAAACCGGAAAGCTCGGTGACGGAACGGGATGCCGGGTCGAAGGCGTGCGCATCCACTCCCTTGCGCTTCAGGGCTTCGAGCACCGCGTTCCCGCTCCTGAGCGAAATTTCGCGCTCCGCGGATTTTCCGCCCATCAGGACTGCAACCCTGCCAAAGCTCATGCCGCCTCCCCGATGATCCGCACTTCCCGCTCCAGTTCCACGCCAGTTTCCTTCCTCACCGTATTCCTCACTTCCTCGATCAGACGCTCGATGTCGGATGCGCTCGCTTCCTCGACATTCACGATGAAATTCGCGTGCTTTTGAGACACCATCGCGCCGCCCAGCCTTTTTCCCTTCAATCCGCAGGATTCGATCAGCCTTGCCGCATGATCGCCCTGTGGGTTCCTGAACACCGATCCCGCATTGGGCAATTCCAGCGGCTGCGCCGCGATCCTTTTCTTCAGCATCGTCCTGATTTCTTCCATCCCGCCTTCGCCGCGGAGAAGTCTGAACCAGGCGGAGACGAACCATTCCTTTTCAGGCATTTTCACCGAGCGGTATCCGACCGAGAATTCCTCCGGAGTCCTCACCCGAAGATTTCCGGCCCGATCCACCGTCTCCACCTTTTCCACGATCTTCCAGGTCTCCCCGCCATAACAACCCGCGTTCATGGCAAGCGCGCCGCCCACCGTCCCCGGAATGCCCGCGAAAAATTCCGCTCCCCGCCATCCCCGCCCCGCGGAGAATCTCGCCACTTTCGCGCAGGCGACGCCCGCCTGCGCATGGATCAACCCTTCTTCCTCGAAAACCCCGTCGAGCGCCTTGTGCAGCAGGATCACCGTGCCGCGGATTCCGCCGTCCCGGACCAGCAGGTTGCTGCCCAGGCCGATCACTTCGACCGGCTCCCCTTGCGGAAGAGCGGCCAGGAATTCGCGGAAATCATCCAGGTCCGCAGGACGGTAGCAGCGCTGTGCAACCCCGCCCGCCCGCCAACTGGTGTGGCGGCTCATCGGTTCGGATTCGAGCAGGATTCCTCGCATCATTTTTTCCCGGCCAGCGTTCCTGCGATCGATCCGATCGAACCCGCCCCCATCACCAGGACGACATCCCCATCCCGCGCGACATGAGCGATCGCCTGCAGAATCTCTTCGCTCGTTTCCGCGAAAATCGGCTCCACCTTGCCCATCACCCTGACCGCGCGGGCAAGCGATCTTCCGTCCGCAGCGACGATCGGCGCCTCTCCGGCCGGATACACTTCGGAGAGCACCAGCGCATCGACCGTGGCGAGCACCTTCGCGAAATCCTCGAAAAGATCGCGGGTCCGGGTATAGCGGTGCGGCTGGAAGGCGAGCACCAGCCTCCTGCCCGGATAAGCCCCTCTCGCGGCGGCGATGGTGGCGGCCATTTCTGCCGGATGGTGGCCGTAATCGTCGACGAGGGTGTAGCTCCCTCCCCCTTCCGCCGGAATTTCTCCGTAATTCTGGAAACGCCTGCCCACTCCCCTGAATTCGGAAAGCGCCTTGGCGATCGATTCTTCCGGAACGCCCAGCTCGACCCCGACCGCCACTGCGGCGAGGGCGTTCTTCACGTTGTGGATTCCGGGCAGATTGAGCGTCACCGGGAAGGAATGGCTGTTCAGCGCCACCCTGAATTTCATCCTGCTTGCGCTGTGCTCGATCTCCTTCGCCCGGATCTGCGCGCCTTCCGAGAGGCCGTAGCCGATGAAGGTCCGGGTGATCCTGCCGCTGATTTCGGCCACGTTCTCGTCGTCCGTGCAAAGCACCGCCACCCCGTAGAAGGGAAGATGCTCGATGAAATCGACGAATGCCTGCTTGAGGCGCGAAAAATCGTGCCCGTAGGGTTCCATGTGGTCCGCATCGATATTGGTGACGACTGCGATCACGGGCTGAAGATAGAGGAAAGAGGCATCCGATTCGTCCGCCTCCGCCACGATGAATTCCCCGGTGCCGAGCTTCGCATTGGCCCCCGCGCTGTTCAGCCTTCCCCCGATGACGAAGGTGGGATCCAGCCCTCCTTCCGCGAGCACGCTTGCGACCAGGCTGGTCGTGGTGGTCTTGCCGTGGGTGCCCGCGACCGCGATCCCCTTCTTCAGCCTCATCAGTTCGGAGAGCATCATCGCTCTGGGCACCACCGGAATCCTGTGCTCCCGCGCCGCCTGGACTTCCGGGTTGTCCTGTTTCACCGCGGTGGACACCACCACGGCATCGGCGCCCGAAATGTTTTCCGCAGCATGCCCGATGCGGATCGAAGCCCCAAGGGAAGCGAGCCGCTTCGTCGCAGAATTCTCCCCGATGTCAGAACCGGAAACGACATATCCGAGATTCATCAGCACTTCCGCGATGCCGCTCATTCCCGCCCCGCCGATCCCGACGAAGTGGATGTGATTGATCTTATGCCGCAAGGTCGTTCCTCCTCATGCCGCAAGCTCCCTGCAAATCCGCCCGACCTTTTCGGTCGCATCGATCACGGCGAGCCTTCTCGCCTTCCTTCCCATTTCCTGAAGCCTTTCCCTGTCCAGTTTCGTAATCATTCCCGCGATTTTTTCGGGATCCAGTTCATTTTGCGGAACCAGCCAGGCCGCGCCCGCATCCGAGAGATAGCGGGCATTGGCGCTCTGGTGGTCGTCCACTGCATGCGGGTAGGGCACCAGGATGGAAGGAAGCCCTGCCGCGGCGATCTCCGCGACCGTAAGCGCCCCGGACCTGCCGAGGACCAGATCGCATTCGGCGTAGGCTCTCGCCACATCCGAAATGAAGGGAACCACTTCTGCAGCGCATCCCGAATCCGCATAGGCAGCCTTCACCCTTTCGCAATCGGCTTCCCCGCTCTGGTGCAGCACTTCGGGACGAAGTCTTTCCTCGATCATCGCCATCGCTTTGGGCATCGCATCGTTGATCGCGCGCGCGCTGCGGCTTCCCCCCATCACCAGCAGCTTCAGCCTTCCTTCGCGGCAGCTCCCTGGAAGAGCGGCAATTTCCTTCCTCACCGGATTGCCGACGAAGGTTGCGCCCGCAATCGCATCCGGAAACGCAACCAGCGTCCTTTTCGCGAATTTCGAAATCACCCGGTTCGAAAGCCCTGCGATCGCATTCTGTTCGTGGATCACCAGCGGGCGTCCCAGCAGGAAAGCCGCGACTGCGCCAGGAAAGGATGCGAACCCGCCCATTCCGAGCACCACGTCCGGTTTTCTCTTTCTCAACACGGCAAGCGCCTGCAGGCAGGCGACCAGCAGGGTTGCAGGCAGAAGCGCCCATCTCGACAATCCGCTTTTTCTCACCCCGGACATCTTCACGTATTCGATTTCGTATCCATGGGCGGGCACCAGCTTCGACTCCATCCCACCCTTCGTGCCGAGCCAGACCACCTCGAATCCGGATGCCTTCATTTCTCCCGCAACCGCGAGCGCCGGAAAAATATGCCCGCCCGTGCCGCCTGCCATGATCAATATCGTCTTCACGCAACCTCCCGATTTTCGGTGAAGACTAATGCGTGCGAAGCGCGCGTTATGTCGGAGCCAAAAATATGCCCGCCAGTGCCGCCTGCCATGATCAATATCGTCTTCACGCAACCTCCCGATTTTCGGTGAAGACTAATGCGTGCGAAGCGCGCGTTACGTCGGAGCCAAAAATATGCCCGCCCGTGCCGCCTGCCATGATCAGGATCGTCTTCATCAGAACGTCCTCCCTTTCATGAGCTGGCGATTCTCGTAATCGACGCGGAACAGCACGGCGAGCGCGAGGCAGTTGGCGACGATTCCGCTTCCCCCGTAGCTCAGCATGGGAAGCGTGAGCCCCTTGGTCGGCAAGACCCCCATGTTCACCCCGAGATTGACGATGGCCTGCACGCCGATCCACACCCCGACGCCCTGTGCCACCAGCGCTGAAAAATATTGTTCCATCGATGCAGCGGTCCGCCCGATCATGAAGGAGCGGATCACGAAGGCTGCGAACAGGCCGATCACGACCGCGATTCCGACGAATCCGAGTTCTTCTCCGATCACGGCGAACAGGAAATCAGACTGGGCTTCGGGAAGATAAAGAAGCTTCTCCACGCTCGCGCCCAGCCCCACGCCAAGCCATTCCCCCCTGCCGATCGCGACCAGCGCATGGCTCAACTGATACCCTTTTCCCTGCGGATCGGCCCATGGATTCATGAATCCGACCACCCGGTCCATCCGGTATGCCTTGCTCAGTACCAGCAGGGTGAATCCGACCGCAGCCAGGATGAGCAGCGCAGTGAACAGTCTTCCGTTCATACCTCCGAGGAAAAGCGCAGCCATGGTGATGACCGTGATCACCGCGAAAGCGCCGAAATCTGGTTCCCGCAACAGCAGCATGCCGGTGAACAGGATCACGAAAAGCATGGGCAGGAATCCCTTGCTCAGATTGTTCATGTAGGCGGCCTTGCGCACCGTGTAATCGGCCGCATACAGCACCACGCACAGCTTCATGAATTCGGAAGGCTGGAAATGGGCAACCCCGAGCGGAATCCATCTCGTGCTTCCATTGGCAGCCCGGCCGATTCCCGGAACCAGCACCAGAAACAGCATGAAGGCCATGAACAGGAAAATGTAGGGCGCATATTTCTGCCAGATCCGCATCGGAACGTGAAATGCGCCGTAGCCTGCCACGGCTCCGGTGAGGATGTAGGCTGACTGCCGGACCAGATAATAGGGGGGAAATCCCTTTCTGGTGTCGGCCACCGCGATCGATGCGGAATACACCATCACCAGCCCGATCCCGAACAGGAACAGGACGATCCAGAGGAGCGCCTCGTCATATTCGCTTTCCTGTTTCACCGCGAGTGGCATGCTTCCCTCTCCAGTTTGCGGCAGGATTCGACGAAGACTTCCGCGCGATGGGCGTAATTCCTGAACATGTCGAAGCTCGCGCAGGCGGGAGAGAGCAGCACGGCGTCTCCTTCCCTTGCCGCATCGAACGCCATTTTCACTGCCTCATCCATGCCCCTTGCGCGCAAAAGCGGCACTTTCGCGTCCGCAATCGAGCGCCCGATGACTTCCGCATCGCGCCCGATGAGCACCGCCGCCCGGGCATGCGCTTCGATCGCGGGCTTGAGCAGACTGAAATCCTGCCCTTTTCCTTCCCCGCCCAGAATCACCACGGAAGTCCCGCCCAGGCCGGTAAGGGCTGCGACCGTCGCGCCGACATTGGTTCCCTTGGAATCGTCGTAAAAGCGGATTCCGCCGATTTCACAGACCTTTTCCACCCGATGGGGGAGCCCTGAAAATTCCGCGAGGGCTGCGGAGATTCTTTCCCCGGCAATGCCGATCGCTTCGCAAAGCGCGAAGGATGCGAGCGCATTCATCGCATTGTGCAATCCTTCCACTTTCAGTTGCGAAACCTTCATCAGCTTCCTCGCTCCCTTCGCGAGCCACTTTTCGCCTGCCGATTCGACGATCCCGTATTCGCTTTCGGATGCTGGAACGGAGGCGCCGAAAGTGAATGCCGGGCGCCCCGGCAGGCGCATCGCCATGATGGCTGCATCTTCCCGGTTCAGAACCTGCACCCCTTCCCCGGCGAAGATCGCCGCCTTCGCCCTCGCGTATTCCTCCATCGTGCCGTGCCGGTCCAGATGGTCTTCGCTGAGATTGAGCGCGGCCGATGCGTCAGGTGACAGGCTGCGCAGGGTTTCGAGCTGGAAGCTGGAGAGCTCCAGCACATACACATCCGCTGCTTCTTCCAGGGTATCGAGAACTGGAAGGCCGATGTTTCCAGCCACCACGGTGCGGAGCGCGGATTTTTCGCAAATCTTTCCGACCATGGTGGTCACCGTGCTTTTGCCGTTCGATCCGGTGATGGCGACGACTTTCGGCGCCGGATGTCTGGAAGCGATCTCCCTCGCGAACAGCTCGACATCCCCCGCCACGTCGATTCCTGCGATCCTCGCTTTTTGCACCAGCGGCTCCTGGAACGAAATCCCGGGGCTCAGCACCAGCAGATCGATCCCCTCCAGGATTTCCTCGCGAAATGGGCCGCAATACACCTTCA
The DNA here is from genome assembly GCA_013044025.1 of Burkholderiales bacterium. Classification (GTDB taxonomy): domain Bacteria; phylum Pseudomonadota; class Gammaproteobacteria; order Burkholderiales; family JABEVD01; genus JABEVD01. Next base: position 17,407 of record JABEVD010000154.1, on the reverse strand, counting down.
TTCCTGGAATCGAGCGGGGAGGCTCGCTCCTGGTGTCGGCGGCGGAAACTTCCGCACCTTTGGATTTCAGCCATCTTGCAGCCGAAAAACCGGTTTCGCCGAGACCGAGAACCAACGCCCTTTTGCCCGAGAAGTTCATTTCCTCACCTCAGCTTCAGCGTGGACAAGCCGAGCAGCACCAGCATCATGGTGATGATCCAGAAACGCACCACCACCTGCGTTTCCTTCCATACCTTGAGCTCGAAATGATGATGGAGCGGCGCCATCCTGAACACGCGCTTTCCGGTGAGCTTGAAGGAAGTCACCTGGATCATCACCGAGAGCGTTTCCACGACGAACACGCCGCCCATCATGAAAAGCACCAGTTCCTGGCGAACGATCACCGCGATGAGGCCGAGCGCGCCGCCCAGAGCGAGCGCGCCGACATCGCCCATGAACACTTCTGCCGGATAGGCGTTGAACCAGAGAAAGGCGAGTCCCGCGCCGGTGAGCGCGCCGCAGAATACGGAAAGCTCGCCCGCGCCCGGAATATGCGGCACGCCGAGATATTTCGAGAACACCGCATGGCCCGCGACATAGGCGAAGATGGAAAAGGCGCCCGCCACCAGCACCGTCGGCATGATCGCAAGTCCGTCCAGGCCGTCGGTGAGATTCACCGCATTGCTCGTTCCGACGATCACGAAATAGGCCATCAGCACGAAGCCTGCGCTGCCGAGCGGAATTACCAGATGCTTGAAAAAGGGAACGATGAATTCCGTTTCGGCCGGCAGCGTGGCGGTTCTGGCGAGATAGACTCCGACTCCGATCGCGATCAGCGACTGCCAGAACATCTTCGCCTTCGCCGACAATCCCTTCGGATTTTTCTCCACCACTTTCCTGTAATCGTCGATCCAGCCGATCACGCCGTAGCCCATGGTGGTGATGAGCGTCACCCAGACATAGCGGTTGGCGAGATCCCCCCAGAGCAGGGTGGAAATCGCGACCGAAACCAGGATCAGCGCGCCGCCCATGGTCGGCGTTCCCGCCTTGGCGAGATGGGTCTGCGGGCCGTCGGTGCGGACCGCCTGCCCGATCTTGTAGGCGGTGAGCTTCCGGATCATGGCTGGACCGACCATGAAGGAAATCCCGAGCGAAGTCATCGAGGCGAGCACGGTCCGCAACGTGATGTAATTGAATACGTTGAACGCCCTGATATCGTGCGAAAGGGCTTGCGCCAGCATCAGCAGCATGAGCTTCCCTCTCCTTCCATTTTTTCCACCACCTTCTCCATTCTCATGAACCTGGATCCCTTGACGAGCGCCGTGACCTCCGGCCCCATCCTGGAATTCGCCGCGATGGCGATTTCCGCCGCTTCGGAAAAGGATTGCGCTCCTTCCCCGAAGGATTCCGCGGCTTTGCGGCTCGCCTCTCCCAGCGTGAGCAGGCAGTCGATCCCTGCGCGCTTCGCATCCAGCCCGATCTGGGCATGAAGCGAAGCGGACTCGCTGCCGAGTTCGCCCATGTCTCCCAGCACCAGAATTCTTTTTCCTGGCTGCGATGCGAGCCAGGAAATCGCGGCCCGCACCGAATCGGGGTTGGCATTGTACGTGTCGTTGACAAGCAACGCACCGTTTCTTCCCTTGCCGATCTGCATCCTGCCCGGCACGCCGCCAAATTGCGAAAGTCCTTTCGCGATGTTCGCGCAAGGGATTCCGAGCGCGCAGCACACCGCGGTCGCGGCCAGCGCGTTTCTCACGTTGTGCAGGCCGGGCACGCAAAGTGAAACCCCGATTTCACCCTGAGGGGTGAACATGGAAAGATCGATTCCCGAGCGGTGCAGCAGGAATTTTGCCCGGACATCCTTCCCTTCCAGGCCGAATTCGATTTTCTTCCTGTTTCCGGCAAGCTCGCGCCAAAGGGGGGCATGGGGATCTTCGGCATTGATCACCGCGATGGCCCCTTCGCGCAGATTCTCGAAAAGCTCCCCCTTCGCTCTTGCCACGTCGTATACGCTGCCGAGTCCTTCGAGGTGGGCGCTCGCCGCATTGTTGACGAGCGCGACATCCGGATTCGCGATTTTGCAAAGGTAGGCGATCTCTCCCGCATGGTTCATGCCCATTTCGACGACCGCGAAGCGATGATGATCACCGAGTCCGAGCAGGGTGAGCGGAAGCCCGATGTCGTTGTTGAGGTTTCCCTGCGTCGCGAGCACTTCTCCCACGGTCCCGAGGATCGATGCGATCATCTCTTTCACCGTGGTCTTGCCGTTGCTGCCGGTCACCGCCACCACCGGAATCGAAAAACGGCTCCTCCAGTTTGCGGCAAGCCGCCCGAGCGCGATCCGGGTGTCCTTCACGACGAGGAGCGGAATTTTCGAATCCACTTTTTCCCCGACGATCGCAGCAACGGCGCCCGCCGCAGCCGCTTCGGGCAGAAAATCGCTTCCCCTGAAGCGTTCCCCGTCGAGGGCGACGAAAAGATCCCCCTTGGCGATCTTCCTGCTGTCCGTGGATACCGCTCCGAACGAGACGTTTTCGCCGACGAGATCGGCTTCGAGGATCGGGGCGATTTCTGCAAGATTCATCATCTCATTCCCCATTCATCGATCGCAGCCTTGGCGATTTCCAGGTCGCTGAAGGGAAACTTCTTTCCGGATATTTCCTGGTATTCCTCGTGCCCCTTTCCTGCCAGCAGGATCATGTCGAACATGGAACAGGCCAGGATGGTCTGGCGGATCGCCTTTTCCCTGTCGGCGATCACGCAATAATCCCCTTCGATCCCTGCGATGATCTCGGAAATGATCGCCCTTGGATCCTCGCTTCTCGGATTGTCGGAAGTCACCACCACATGGTCGGCCAGCCTGGAGGCGATCCTGCCCATGACCGGACGCTTGCCGGCATCCCGATCCCCTCCGCAACCGAAAATGCAGATCAGCCTCCCCTTCGGGGCGACTTCCCGCATGGTGGAGAGCACGTTTTCGAGGGCATCCGGGGTATGCGCGTAATCCACCACCACGAGGGGCGCCCCTCCTCCGCCCACCTGCTGCATCCTCCCGGGAACGGGAACGATTTCGGCCAGCGCATTCACCGCGCTTTCGAGATCGTAGCCGCTCGCCAGCAGCACCGACAGCACGCCGAGGAGGTTGGATGCGTTGAATCTGCCCACCACCGGGGACTCGATCATGCCGTTTCCCCAGGGAGACTCCACCTCCAGCGAAAGCAGTCCGCCATGCATCCTGAGTTCTCCGCCCAGCACCTGCATCGGATCCCCGGTGTTCACAAAGCCGTAAGGGATCTTTTTCGCGGCCGATTCCCTTTTTTTCATCCCTGCCGTGAAAGGATCGTCCGCATTCAGGATCGCGTATTTCAGTTCGGGACGCATGAACAGGCTCGCCTTGGCCGCGCCGTAGGAATCCATGTCGCCGTGATAATCGAGGTGATCGCGGGTCAGGTTGGTGAAGAGCGCGACGTCGAATTCCACTCCCGCCACCCTTCCCTGGGAAAGCGCGTGGGAGGAAACTTCCATCGCCACGCAACGCGCCCCTTCCTTCAGGTATTGCGCCAGAAGTTCCTGCAGGAGGACCGGGTCCGGAGTCGTGTTGGAAGTGGGGGAGAGCTTTCCCGGAAACCCGTTGCCCAGGGTGCCCACCACCGCGGTCTTCTTGCCGAGCTTCGTCATCGCGCTGGCGATCCAGTGGGAACAGGAAGTCTTGCCGTTGGTTCCGGTGACGCCGACCACCCAGAGTTTCCCGGAAGGATTTCCATACACCCTGCTCGCGATTTCTCCGGCCTGCTCGCGAAGCCCGCGAATCGCGACATTCGGAAGATTCCAATCCTCATTCCAGGAAAAGCCTTCTTCCTCCCAGATCACCGATGCCGCGCCCGAGCGGATCGCATCGGCGATATACAGCCTTCCGTCGAGACTTTCCCCGGGATAGGCGACGAAGGTGTCGCCGGGAGAAACCTTCCTGCTGTCCGTGACCAGGCGGGTGATGTTCAATTCTTCCAGTCTCACATCGCCCCCCTGATATCGTTCATCGCATAATGGCTCTGAGGCTCGTCTGCCGGAACATTGAGAATGCTGAGGCTTCCGGACATCACCCGGCTGAAGACGGGCGCCGAAACCTCTCCGCCGTAATAACGGCTACCGGAAGGCTCGTCGACCATCACCGCCACGATGAGTCGAGGAATGGATGCAGGCGCGAATCCGACGAAGGAAGCGACATATTTGTGGGCGGCATACCCTCCTCCCTCGACCTTGTGCGCGGTTCCGGTCTTGCCAGCCACGCTGTATCCGAGGATGCTGGCGCGCGCGCCGGTTCCCTGCGGAGTCACCACCGACTCCAGGATCGAAACCATTTCCCTTGCGGTCTTTTCTGAAATCACCCTCCTGCCCTTGGGAAGCGCGGCTCTTTTCAGGAAGGTGACCGGAAGCAGCACGCCGTCGTTGGCGAAGATCGTATAGGCGCGCGCAAGCTGCAGCAGGGTCACCGAAATGCCGTTTCCGAAAGACATGGTCGCCTGCTCGATGGGCCTCCAGCTTTGGTAGGGGCGAAGCCTTCCGGAAGCCTCCCCTGGAAAGCCCGAATCCGGATCCGCTCCGAATCCGCAATTGTGGAACATGTTCCACATGGTTTCAGGGGGAAGCGATAGCGCGATCCTGGACGCCCCCACATTGCTCGAATGCTGGATGATCTGGGTGACGCTGAGCACGCCCATCTTTTCGTCGTCGTGGATCGTCGCACGTCCGATCTGGAGCTTTCCGCCGAAGGTGTCGATCCTGGAATCGGGCGTGTATTTTCCTGAATCGAGACCTGCCGCGATGGTGAAGGGCTTCAGGGTGGATCCAGGCTCATAGCTGTCGGTGACCGCGCGGTTGCGGATCGTCCCGGGATCGAGCCCTTCGCGGTTGTTCGGATTGAAGGTGGGCACGCTGGCCATGCCGAGCACTTCGCCGGTCCTGGCATCGAGCACCACCACGGAACCCGCCTTCGCGCCCGCCTTCTCCACTGCATCGCGGATTTCCCGGTAAGCCAGGTACTGGATCTTGCTGTCGATGCTGAGCATGAGATCCTGCCCAGGCCTCGGGGTGCGAATGACGTCCACATCCGCGACCGCCCTGCCGAGCTTGTCGCGGATCACCTTGCGGCTTCCGGGCGAGCCCGCCAGCTCCTTCTGGTAGGCGAGCTCGATTCCTTCCTGCCCCTTGTCGTCGAGATTGGTGAATCCCACGATGTGCGACATGACGTCACCGGAAGGATAATAACGCCGGTACTCCCGATGCAGGAAAATCCCCGGAATCCTGAGTTCCAGCACCTTCGCGGCATCTTCCGGAGGAATTCCGCGTTCCAGATAGACGAAATCCTTCTTCCCGTTCAGCTTGCGATCGATCTCGCGGCTCGAGATTTTCAGGATCCCGGCAAGCTCCTTCATCTGGTCCGAATCGATCTCCACGTCGACCGGGTTCGCAAACACCGATTCGACGGGCGTGCTGACGGCAAGCGGATCTCCGTTGCGATCGAAGATCATCCCCCGATGCGCGGAAAGCTCGATGACCTTGCTGTACCGGGACTCGCCTTTCTGCCGGAGAAAGTCGTCGTTGATTCCCTGTAGATAGATAGCCCTAATCAGCATTGCAAAAAAACCAACCAATAACACCGACAGCAGCAGTTTCGAACGCCATGCCGGCAGTTGCAGCACCAGGGCTTTCGGCCTGAAATTCATTTTTTCCCGCTCCCCGCCGGGAATACCGGAATCACCCGGCTCGCATCCGGCACCTTCATGTGCAGGACGCCACTTGCGATTTGTTCAATCCTGGAAGGGGTCGCCCAGGTCGCCTGTTCGATCTGCAGCCTTCCCCACTCCACGTCCAGACGCTTGGCTTCGGCCTGCTGCTTCCCCAGATCGAGATAGAGCTTGCGCAATCTGTGCTGGGCGGTCACCACCCCGAGCGCGCAAACGATCAAAACTGCAAAAAGCACAAAATTGAGCCGCATCACCAGCCTCCCCTAATACCGGGTTCGTTCGGCCACCCTCATGACGGCGCTTCGCGAACGAGGATTGAAAGCCACTTCCTCTGCCGAAGGCCTCACGATTTTTCCCACAACTTTCAGTTCAGGCTGGCGCAATTCGCTCTCCCTCACCGGAAGCTTTTTCGGCAGGTCATCCCTCGCCGCTTCTCCCCTCATGAACTGCTTGACGATGCGGTCTTCCAGCGAATGAAAGCTGATCACGACCAGCCTCCCGCCCGGATTCAGGCATTTCAGGCACTGCGGCAAAGCATCCGCAAGCTCTTCAAGTTCCTGATTGATGAAAATCCGAATGGCCTGGAAAGTGCGTGTCGCCGGATCCTGCCCTGGCTCACGCGTGCGCACGGCTTTAGCCACGATTTCGGCGAGGCGCCGCGTGGACGATATGCGTTGTCCCGCTCTAGCCGCGACAATCGCTCCTGAAATCTGCCTAGCAAACCGTTCTTCGCCATAAGTCCTGATCACCTCTGCCAGTTCTTTTTCCGTGGCGGAATGGATCCACTCTTCCGCCGTCATTCCGCGACTCGTATCCATCCTCATGTCGAGGGGACCTTCGTAGCGGAAACTGAATCCTCTTTCCGGTTCGTCGATCTGTGGAGAGGAAACGCCCAGATCGAGGAGAATCCCGTCCACCTTGCGACCTTCCAGCACTTCTTCCAGCTTCCCGAAAGCGCTATGCACCAGAACGAACCGCGCATCTGCGATTTCCGATCCGGCCTTCACTGCGGCGGGATCCCGGTCCAGCGCGATCAGGCGCCCTGAAGCTCCCAGCCTTCGCAGAATTTCCCCGGAATGACCGCCGCGCCCGAAAGTGCAGTCGACATAGATTCCGTCCTGCCTGACCTGGAGCGCATCGACCGCTTCCTTCTTCAGCACCGTTTCATGGAGACTCACAGGGAAAAGCCTTCCAGTTCGGACGGCATGTCTTCTTCGAGAGAACCGACCATCGCGCTTTGCTGCGACCACTTTTCCTCGTCCCACAATTCCAGCCTGTTGCCCTGCCCCGCGATCACCACGCTCTTGTCCAGCCCCGCATAGGTCCTGAGCGTGCCGGGAAGCAGGATCCGTCCGGCGCCATCCATTTCCACATCCTCCGCATAACCCACCAGAAGCCGCTGCAATGCGCGAGTCTTGGCATTGAAACTGGAAAGACTCATCAGCTTTTTCTGGATGGGCTCCCATTCCTGCCTGGGATACACCAGAAGACAATGATCCGGATCCGCAGTCACGACCAGCCGCCCCTCGCAGCTCACGACGAGCTCATCCCTGTACTTCGCAGGGATGGCGAGACGCCCCTTGCTGTCCAGATTGAGCCGAGATGAGCCGTGAAACATTTGCACCTTTCGGGGAAATATTCCCCACAATTACCCACTTTTCACCACATACGCCCACTATAGAGAAAAAAACAGAAAGGGTCAAGGAATGGAACGGAATTTTTTCATTGCACACAAAGACTTAAGACAAGAAAACAGGGGGCGGAATCATTCCTTGAAAAAATCATCAAAATTTACAGAATGTTAGAAAACCCGCAAAAAAGAGGTGGGCAATATACACCTTACATGCAGGAAATGAAGATGATAGAATCTCCAGCTGCACGGCAACCCTTTTTCCCACACAATGAAAAAAGTAATGGTCACCGGCGGCGCCGGATTCATCGGTTCCGCAGTAGTGCGGCAATTCATCGAAGAGACGGATGTTCATGTCGTCAATGTCGACAAACTGACCTATTCAGGGAACCTGGAATCGCTGAAAAGCGTTTCGGAATGCGACCGGTATGCCTTCGAGCGCGCGGACATCTGCGACCGGGGCGCGATGGACGCGATCTTCGAGCGCCACAGGCCCGACGCAATCATGCATCTGGCCGCGGAATCCCATGTCGACCGGTCGATCAGCGGACCTGCCGAATTCATCTCCACCAACATCCAGGGCACCTACACCCTGCTCGAATCCGCCAGAAAATACGCCGATTCCCTTGGCGGCGAGCAAAAAGCGAATTTCCGCTTCCATCACATTGCGACCGACGAGGTCTACGGCAGCCTGGGTGACGAAGGATTTTTCACCGAGGAAACGGCATATCGTCCCAATTCCCCTTATTCCGCGAGCAAGGCCGCATCCGACCATCTGGTGAGAGCCTGGCACCATACCTACGGGCTGCCCGTGGTCACCACCAACTGCTCGAACAATTACGGTCCCTACCATTTCCCGGAAAAACTGATTCCGCTCATGATCCTGAATGCGACAAACGGCAAGCCGCTGCCCGTTTACGGCAAGGGGGACAACATCCGGGACTGGCTTTATGTGGAAGACCATGCGCGCGCATTGCGCCTGGTGCTGGAAAAGGGGAAGGTCGGTGAAACCTACAACATCGGCGGGAACAACGAAAAAACCAATCTGGAAGTGGTCGAGACCATCTGCGCCATTCTCGACGAACTGCTCCCCGAGGCCGCGCCGCACGGAAGACTCGTTTCCTTCGTGAAGGACAGGCCGGGGCACGATTTCCGCTACGCCATCGACGCATCCAAAATCTGCGATGAACTCGGATGGAAACCGCTGGAAACCTTCGAAAGCGGAATCCGCAAGACGGTCCAATGGTACCTGGAAAACAGGGATTGGGTGGAACATGTGACGAGCGGCGAATACCGCAACTGGATCGATCGGCAATATGGAGGAAATCCATGAAGGGAATCATTCTCGCGGGAGGCTCGGGAACCCGCCTCTATCCCGTCACCCAGGCGATTTCCAAGCAACTCCTTCCCGTGTACGACAAGCCGATGATCTATTATCCGCTGTCCACGCTGTTGCTCTCGGGAATCCGGGAAATCCTGATCATTTCCACTCCACAGGACACTCCCCGCTTCGAACAGCTTCTCGGAGACGGCAGTTCCTGGGGAATCGAGCTTTCCTATGCGGTGCAACCTTCCCCGGACGGGCTCGCCCAGGCCTTCCTGATCGGAGAATCCTTCATTGACGGAGAATCCTGCGCGCTGGTTCTCGGGGACAACATCTTCCACGGACACGAACTTTCCCTGGACCTGGAAGCCGCGGCCTCCAAGAAAAAGGGGGCGACCGTGTTCGCCTACCCGGTGACGGATCCGGAGCGTTACGGCGTCGTCGAATTCGATTCGACTGGTCACGCCATCAGCCTGGAGGAAAAGCCGAAGCAACCCAAATCCCGCTTCGCGGTCACCGGACTGTATTTCTACGACGAACAGGTGGTCGAGATTGCGAAGTCGATCAGGCCTTCGGCAAGGGGAGAACTGGAGATCACCGACGTCAACCGTCATTATCTGGATGCGGGCCTGCTCGAAGTGCAGCAGATGGGGCGAGGCATGGCCTGGCTCGACACCGGAACCCACGAATCCCTTCTCGAGGCAGCGATGTTCATCCAGACCCTGGAAAAGCGCCAGGGACTCAAGATTTGCTGCCCGGAGGAAATCGCTTTCAGGAAAGGATACATCGATTCCGAAAGACTGGAAAAACTGGCCGCCCCGCTCGCCAAGAACGGCTACGGGAAATATCTGCTAGAACTCGCAAGGGAACGCTGAAATTGAAAGTGATCCAGACCGCAATTCCGGAAGTCATGATCATCGAGCCCGCCGTTTTCGGCGATGCCAGGGGGTTTTTCTTCGAGAGCTACAACGAAAAAAAATTCCGCGAGCTCACCGGGGTGGAGGCGAATTTCGTTCAGGACAACCACACCCGATCCGGCAGCAACGTGGTTCGCGGCCTCCACTACCAGATCAGATATCCGCAGGGAAAGCTGGTCAGGGTGATCTCCGGGGAAATTTACGACGTCGTGGTCGACATCCGCAAAAATTCCCCCACTTTCGGCAAATGGGTCGGCGCAACCCTTTCCGCGGAGAACCGGCGCATGTTGTGGATTCCGGAAAAATTCGCCCACGGCTTCATGGTGACCGCAGACCACGCCGAAGTGCTCTACAAGGCGACCGATTACTGGATGCCGGAACACGAAAGATCGATCCGCTGGGACGACGCGGATATCGGGATCGAATGGCCGCTCGCAATCGAACCGGTCCTGTCGAAGAAGGATGCGGAAGCGAAACCCTTCCGGGAAGCGGATCTTTTCGAATGAAGAAGATCCTCGTCACCGGAAGCCATGGACAGGTGGGATGGGAACTGGCGCGCACGCTCTCCCCTCTCGGCAGGGTCATCGCGGTTTCCAGGGCGGAAATGGATCTTTCCGATGCCGGATCGATCCGAAAAAAGGTCAGGGAGATCGCGCCAGACATCATCGTCAATGCCGCCGCCTACACCGCCGTCGACCGCGCGGAGGGCGAGGAAGCGCTTGCCCATGCGGTGAATGCGATCGCCCCTGGAATCCTTGCCGAAGAAGCCCTGAGACTGGGATCTGCCATCGTCCATTATTCGACCGACTACGTTTTCGACGGAACGAAAACCGGACCCTATGAAGAGAACGAGGCGACCTGCCCGCTTTCCGCCTACGGAAGGACCAAGCTCGCAGGAGAGGAAGCGGTCAGGAATTCCGGGGCTGCCCACCTGGTTTTCAGGACGAGCTGGGTGTACGGCGTGCGCGGACACAATTTCCTGCGCACCATGTTGAGGCTTGCGAAGGAAAGGGATGAACTGAGGATCGTCTCCGACCAGATCGGCGCCCCGACTTGGAGCAGGATGATCGCAGAAGCCACTTCGCTCGTGCTGGCGAAATGCCCGGACATCGATGCGATCCGGGAAAAAAGCGGCATCTACCATCTCTCCTCCTCTGGAAGCACCTCCTGGTTCGGATTCGCTTCAGTCATTCTGAAGGATGCGGACATTGCGCTGCATCCGATTCCGAGCGAAGCCTATCCGCTTCCCGCAGCCAGACCGAAAAACTCGCTTCTTTCAGGAGAAAAGCTGGAATCGGTCTTCGGGATCCGCCTGCCCGACTGGGAAAGTTCGCTCGCGCTTTGCAGGGGTGATCTCGGAGAATCCTGCTAACGCAGGAAGCTTTCCGCAATCGCATTCCTGCCGAAACGGTCGATCAGCCCCTGCAGCTCGGAGACGATGGTTTCTTCCTCATCCTCTTCGAAGCGCCCTTCTCCGACCAGTTTTGCGACGAGTCCTTGCGACACCGCCTCCCGCACGTTCTGCAGGGTCGGCGCATGCTCTTCTTCTTCGAGCACCACCGAAATCAGCAGGGAAAGCGCTTCGCTCGCGGTCATCCCGACGAAATCGGATGCATCCGCACTTTCTCCGAACTCCCCGATCAGCGAATCGAGCTCGTCGAGCATGGAAGGGGCGACATCGAAGTGGTGCATTCTCTCCTGCTCGTCCTCCTCCTCTCCGAGGAGCGAACCGAGGCTGGCGCGAACCTCGCCCAGCGTCGGCGGAGACTCGTTTTCAGGGTCGTCGATCCTCGTCGAAATGAAACCGGATAATTCCGGGCTGATCCTTCCTGCCACATCGACCGGGTTTTCCATGTCATTCCCCTTTCGCAAGCTCCCTACTTTCATTCTGGCCAAATCCATGCCGAAATCAAGCATGCGATTTTTCTCCAATGCTGTCATCCTGGAGCGGGCTCGGGAATTAATGGAAGCAGGATCCGCAGCGCGTCTGCTTCGCCGGAACATATCCCAACTTATCCAAGGAGATTGAAGATGAAACCACTGAAATCGATCCTGACCGCTTCCCTCCTCTGTTTCACCCTGGCAGCGCAGGCGCAGGATGGAATGCAGGCGCCCCCGGCACAGGAGCGCATTGCAGCGAGGATGGACAGGATGGCGAGCCAGCTCGAAATCAAGCCTTCCCAGCAGGGCGCCTGGGACGAATATGCCAGGGCAGTCGAAAGCCTCGCACAAAATCGCCCGAAGAAACCCGGAGAAAACGCGGATGCAGTGGAAATCGCGAGATTCCGCGCCCAAATGGCGAGAATGGCTGCGGACAAGCTGGGGAAGATCGAGAAAGCCACCGAAAAACTGCGCTCCGTGCTCGACGAAAAACAGCGCGAAGTTCTCGACAGAATGGCCAGGAACTCGATGCAAAGACCCGCGCGCGGGATGAGGCAGAACGAAGGGGGCGGCCAACGCCGCTGATCTGGAAGAGGACCCGGGGCCGAATTCGGCCCCGGGTTGAGGATTTCAGTCGTCCTCGTTTCCGGATTCCCGGCTGTTTTCCAGCAGCTTTCCGGTCTTCGCATCGACGGCCACTTCGTGCGTGATGTGATGCGCACGAATGTCGAATGAATAGCGCAATCCGCTGCCTCCCCGCTTGTGTTCGAGCTCTTCCTCGACGATCGTGCCGGGATAGGCTTTCTGCGCGACCGCTTCCGCCTGCGCGACCGTCAGCTTCGCCTCCCCTGCGTACTGGCTGCCATCGTATGCGGCCGCATTGAATGCCGCTGCAGAGGCCATCGCGAAAGAAATGAACATCATCCTTTTTTTCATTGCCTGTTTCCTTTTGTTGAAGTGTTGAATGTTTCCAGCCTTCCCGACCCCGGGAAAGGCAGCATGCGTCGCAGGGTGTTGTCCCGGACATGGAAGTGATGCACCAGGGCGGCAAGCACATGGAACGCGATCGCGGCCATGAGCAGGTTCCCCAGAGTTTCGTGAACATTCCTGAAAGAAAGCGAATAGGAAAGCCACTTGTCCTCGTCTAGCAGCGCGGGCAGAGTCCATCCCAGGAATGCAACATCCTTTCCCTTGCTCTGCAGGGCGAGGATCCCGAGAAAAGGCAGAGCCGCCATCAGGAGATAAAGCAGGGCATGCGCCCAGCCGGCCGCCTTCTGCTGAAATCCGGGCGGAGCTGGAACGATCGGCGGCACATCATGGGTCGCGCGCCAGATAATCCTCACCCAGATCAGACAGAAAATCCCCAGTCCCGCCTGAATATGCAGAAAAACCGCTTCATGCTTCATGTCCTTGCTGGGCAACCATCCCCTGAATTCGACCAGCGCGAGGGCCGCGATGACCAGCAGGGCCATTCCCCAGTGCAGCAGCTTGTATGTTTTGTTGTAGCTTTCCATTCCGATTCCCGTTCACGATGCGTGACTATACTTGCCGATCAATTAATTCTGAATGAAATGCATCATTCCTCTGCGGACAGATGGAAGTGAACCCATAGCTCGAAATCCAGCTTCCTTCCTGAAAATTTCGCCTCCGGAAGGGGGTAGGATGCATTCATCACCGCAGCGAGCGCAGCCCGGTCCAGCAATCCGTTGCCGCTGGATGCGACGATCCTTGCATCAGATGCAACCCCGTCCAGAAAGGAAAAGCCGACCCTGACCCGTCCCGTGGCATGCATCATTCTGGCACCCATGGGATAAACCACCGCAGCCTGCACGGCGGCCCTGATCTGCGCCCTGAAATCCGGCGTGACCTCGGGCGCGTCGGCCTTGACCGGCGCAGCCTTCACCGGAGGGGCGGCCACCGGCTGCGCAACAGCAGCTTGCGGGCTCGGAGCGGGATTCGCCTCCCGAGTCGCAACCTGCCGGGGCGCTTCGGCTTTGCGAACCGTCCTTTTTTCCGTCTTGCGCTCGATTTTCCGCTCCGGCTTCTTCTCCTCCATCTGCTGCTGCTGCGGCTCGACAGGGGGTTCCTGCGCCAGGGAAATCATTTCCACCTGCTTCGGCGGAGGAGACTGCGTTTGCGGCATCCAGGCAAATGCGGAAAGGATGGAAGCTTCCAGGATCAGTGCGGCCAGCGCCGCTCGCTTCAATGAAAGTTTCACGATCCCCCCGATTTGCGGGCCGCCAGCCCGATCTGGGTGACGCCCGCCGTGCGACAGGAATCCATCACTTCTATGAGATGCTGCAGCGAGGTGTCCCTGGCACCGGCGATGGTGACCACGGTGCGCCCCCCCTTCTGCCTGAGCATCTCCGTGAGCTGCTGCGGGCTGAGGCTTTTTCCTTCCACGCTGATTCCCCCAGCGGGGTCCACGGCCACCATCACCCTGGGGACATCGAGCTGGGTGGCCGTGGAACTGCTGGCGAGGTTCGAGGGAACCCCCGTGGCCGGAATCATGTGCAGCGTGATCATGATGAAGAAGACCAGCAGAAAAAACATGATGTCGATCATCGGGATGATCTCGATCCTGGCCTTTTTGGTCTCGAAGTACTTCATGCCGCGCTCCGCACCGGGAAGGGAGCGGACTCCCCTGCCTCATGGTAATGCGGATACATGCGGTTGACCAGCATCACCTTCAGCGTCTCGAGCTGGTGCATGATGGTGCGCACCCGGTTGCTCAGCGCGTTGAAGAAAAACAGGCCGAGGATCGCGATGAAGAGCCCGGAAGCCGTGGCGATCAGGGCTTCCGCGACCCCGCCGGTTACCTTGGTGGGAGCATTTCCCGGATCTCCCAGCACCTGGAATGCATTGAACATGCCGATGATGGTGCCGAGCAGCCCGAGCAGCGGCGCCATGGTCACGATGGTATCGAGCACCCACAGATAGCGGTCGATCCCGGGCGCCTCCCTCATGATCGATTCATCGAGCTTGTCGGAAATCCGCTCGAAATCGTGATCCAGGTCATGCTGAAGCGCCGTCGCCAGCACCCTGACATGGGGCAGATCTGGAAAGGATTCCCCGAGATGCCCGAGTTCGGCCTGCTCGACCAGTCTGAGCGATTTCAGTTGCTCCATGACCTTTCCGCCCTGTCTGATCACTTTCCAGAGATACCAGCTCCTCTCGATCGCGATGGTGAGCGCAACAAGCAACATGAACATCATGATGTAGAGGATTCCACCGGAATCCCCTGCGATATGTTGAAACATGGATGGATTCATATTCGCCGATCAGAAGGAAGTGGAAAAGTTGACCATGAAATTGCGCTCGACCATCGCATAGAAGAGCGGGTTGCCGTTGGTGTCGAATCCTCCTGCAGACTGGATGATTCCGGTCTTGTTCAGCAGGTTGTTCACCATCAGCTGGATTTTCGTCTCCTGAGACCAGTCGAAAAGATGCCTGATCGAGTAGGTCGTATTGAAATTGACGACGGTATAGGAACCCATGTGGATCGGAGCGATCGGGTTCCCGTTCGCGTCGACCGCGCCGAAACCGCTGTACCGCTGACCGATTTCCTTGGCGATCAGGGAAGCATAGATCCTCTTTTCCTTCGCATAGATGAGGCCTGCCGCCGCGGTGCTGTTGGGAGCATTCTGGGCGAAGATGGACGCTTCGTTTCTGGTGTAGTTGCCGTACACGCTGAAGCCGCTGCCGATGTAGTAGGTCGCTTCACCCTCGAAGCCCTTGTATCTCGCCACGCCCGCATTCGAGAACACGGTCAGCCCCTGATTGTTCGTATAGCTCTGGATCGCATTGCTGTTGTCGATGTAATACACGTCACCGGAAAGAGTCAGCTTGTCGCTCTTCCAGACCGAACCCGCCTGATAGTTCGTGGTGGTCTGCGAATTGATGAACTGCACGGAATTGGAATAATTGAAGCTCTGCAGCGGAGGAGGGGTGAAGCCCTTGGCCACCTGTCCATACACCGACCAGTTGTCCGCGAGATAATAATGCGCATCCAGGGAGGGCAGAGTCGCGGTCCAGGTCTTCGAATAGTTGAGCGGCCCGCCTGCCGTCGGGTCCATGGAAGCATTGTAATTCCTGGTGAAGGAATTGAACTTGACTCCCGGCGTCACCGTCAGATTGGTGGTGGGCCTCCAGGCATATTCCACGTAAGGCTGGATGGTGGTGTCGTTGCTGTTCTCCGCCTGATTGGTGGAGACATAGATGGAGCCAGGCTGTGTGATGTTGTTGGTCCAGGAAAGATGATTCTGCCGGTCGATCCAGAGGCCGAATTTCAGGTCGCTCAGGCCGATCCTGTCGGTCGCGCGGAACACGTCGCCGTAGGAGCGGTACTGGGTGAGACCGATCTGGGGGGAGCCAGCCAGATTTTGTGCGGCAATCGTGGCCAGCGGATCGGTTCCTGCGGAAAGACCGTCATGACGGTAGGCGAAGGTGTAGAGCTTGTTGTCGAGCAGCCAGCTTCCCTGCCTGGTGTTGAGATCGATGTATTCGAAGTCGGAAGTGAACTTGTCCTGGTTGTAGCCGATGAAATACGAATTGTTTGGATCCTGGCTCAGGCCGAATCTGGAGCCGTATTGCGCGATTTCTGCCGCAGTGGCGCCCAGGCTGAAATTCTGCTGGGTCGTGTTCTGCATGGCCACGAGCTTGATCGCGGTGTTGTCCGAAATCGGCTTGATGAACTTCATGAACAGGTTTCCGCGCTGCGAGTGATCGTTGTTGAGGAATCCGTCCGTGCTGTAGTTCTTGTAATCGACGAAGCCGCTCGAATAGCCGTAATTCTGCATCACGCCGGTGTCGAACTGGACCCCGGCCATGCGCGTGTTGAAGCTTCCCGCCGAAACATAGGGAGTGAAAGCTGCATCCTGGCCCGGATCCTTGGAATGGATCGCGATCGTGCCGCCGAAAGTTGCATCGCCGATGGTGGCCGCATTGCCCGGGCCGCGATCCACCACCACATTCCCGGTGTCCTGGGACATGAAGTAGGAGGAAACATGGTGGGTGAAGTCTGCGCCGTCTGCGAAGGGAATGCCGTCGAAGGTCACATTGTACTGACCATCCTGGAATGCGCGCATGGAAAGTCCAGGCCAGTCGCTGCCGCCCGCTCCGTTCGGGCTGACGCTCCAGACGCTGGGCGCGATCTGCGCGATATCGGTATAGTTGGATGCACCGGTGGTATTGGTCTGGATGTATTGCTGGCTGATGACGGATTGCGGTTCCGTCGCAACCAGAGAACCCTGCGTCGGCGCCTGATAGGGCGCGGAAGCGGTATTGCTGGCGGATTGCCCTCCAGTCCCGGATCCTGCAGAGACCACGCCGAGATCATAGGCGTGCACAAGGCTCGTCGAATTGGCAGCAATGGCGCCAAGAATCAGTTGCGCAAGCAATTTGCGCGTGAATTTTTTTTCCATCCCCCGTTCTCCCTAGTAAAGTGATTTCCTGAAATTTGCTGATTGACAGCAAGCGGTGAGCGCAATCTACCGGGGGAAAATGACAGATTTGTTATGTCATATTTGAATGAAAGTATATTTTTCGATTTAATTTCCGCTTAATTGTCGGGTTGCTAGAATCTCCGCAAGGAGGATATTATCCATATGAAATATAAGGAGATCATGGCCATGTCAGGCAAATCGGAGCCTTCGGATGGTGAGTTGGCCGGCATTGGACCGTCCTGATCGCCAAATCACATGCAATCTTCGCTCAGGAAATTGCAGCGACTACATCAATGTCTGGTAATCAGGAATTGCCGATTTTATGCTTCCCCTGTCGCTTCAGCGTTACCAAGATCCCCAAGCATTTCCCTGAACTGTTCCAGCGCAGCTTCGAGATCCTCGACGATCTCCGCAGCGATAATATCGGGGGGAGGAAGATTCTCGGATTCCGACAATGATTCGTCCTTGAGCCAGAAGATGTCCAGGCT
>JABEVD010000002.1 GCA_013044025.1 Burkholderiales bacterium | reverse complement strand
GTCGAAAAGCATCCGAGATTCAGGAGTACCAACAACCGCAAGCATCTCGGAACGCTGGGCACCGGCAACCACTTCATCGAGGTATGCCTCGACGAAGCGGGATCCGTCTGGTTCATGCTGCATTCCGGATCGCGCGGAGTGGGAAATGCCATCGGCACCTTTTTCATCGAGCTTGCGCAGAAAGACATGCAGCAGCATGTCGCCAACCTGCCGGACCGGGATCTCGCCTATTTCGAGGAAGGATGCAGGCATTTCGACGATTACGTGGAAGCGGTCGGTTGGGCGCAGCAATTCGCCAGAATCAATCGGGAAGTGATGATGAGAAATGTAGTGGAGGCGGCCCGCCTTGCGATTTCGAAGCCTTTCGGGATCGATGCGGCTGCGGTCAATTGCCACCATAATTACGTGCAGAAGGAAACCCATTTCGGCTCGGAAGTATTGGTGACCAGAAAAGGCGCGGTATCGGCACGCAAGGGGGAACTCGGAATCATCCCGGGTTCGATGGGGGCGAAAAGCTTCATCGTTCGCGGCCTCGGCAACCCCGAATCGTTCTGTTCCTGCAGCCATGGAGCGGGGCGTGCCATGAGTCGCAACGAGGCGAAACGTCGTTTCACGGTCGAAGACCAGGTGCGTGCGACTGCGCATGTCGAGTGCCGCAAGGATGAGGCCGTCATCGACGAGATTCCGATGGCCTACAAGGACATCGATGCCGTGATGAAGGCGCAGCAAAGCCTGGTGGAAGTGGTGCACACGTTGCGCCAGGTGGTTTGCGTGAAAGGATAGGGAATGGTTGAAATCCGGCATGGATGTCGCCGTACAATTTCTGCCGGTAAAAGTCGCAGTGGATCGGGAAGGGAAGGATGTTTTGTACGGATCACTTCTTCTGGGGAAGTGCGTGGTTCGCCTTTTCGATGATTTCCCTGTCTTCGCCGGGGACCAGCGGGCAGGAGGCGAGCGTGATTTTGAGGACCGTTGCGCCGTCTTCGTGGATGTCGACGAAATCCACGCCGGTCAGGAATCCGGCTTCCCCTTGCAGGATCGAATAGACCACCCTGACTTCAGCTTTCAGTTCGTACGGGGAAGGGTGAAGATCGGTCGGAGGCAGAAAAAGATGGATCTTTCCGCGGGAAGATGTCGCGACATGCGTTGCGCAATGAAAGCTTGCGCCCTTCATCGAGACATCGACGGTTTTGCCAAGCCAGGTGGATGAATCCCGTTCCGGGGTGAATTCCACCTTCCACCAGGCATAATGACGATCGTATTCTCTTTCCATATGCTTCCCGCTTGATCCCGGGATTATATCATGAGGGCCGCCAGGACGATTTGGTGCTACAATCCTCATTCGCAGTTTCTTCCCAGATCCCATGCTGTCCAGGCTGAATTCCATGCAGGCCGCTGCCGTCCGGCACATCGACGGCCCGCTTCTGGTGCTTGCAGGCGCAGGCAGCGGGAAGACTCGCGTCATCACCCACAAGATCGCCTACCTGATCGAGGAATGCGGTTATTCTCCTTCCTCGATCGCCGCGATCACCTTCACCAACAAGGCTGCGAGCGAAATGCGGGAGAGGGTGGGGAAGCTCCTGAAGGGAGGGAGCGGCGGCATCATCCTGTCCACTTTTCATTCGCTCGGCCTTTCCATCCTGCGCAGCGAATCGGCCAGGGTCGGCCTCAAGAACCGTTTTTCCATCCTCGATGCTGCGGACAGCCAGGGAATTCTTTCCTCCCTGCTCAAAAGTACGGACAGGAAGGAGTTGCGGGAAGTATCAAGCCTCATTTCCGGATGGAAGAACCAGCTTGTCTCCCCGCCTGAAGCTGCGGCCATGGCTGCGAGCAACGAGGAACATCTCGCAGCCAGGATCTATGCGGATTACCAGGCGACGCTGACCGCCTATCAGGCGGTCGATTTCGACGATCTGGTGAGAATCCCCGCGGAACTCTTTTCGAGCGACCGTGAAGCGCTGGATAAATGGCAGTCGAAGATTCGCTATCTCCTCATCGACGAATACCAGGACACCAATCTCTGCCAGTACCGGCTGATCCGCCTGCTTTGCGGTTCCCGTGGCGCCTTCACCGCGGTGGGGGACGACGATCAGGCAATCTATGCCTGGCGGGGCGCATCCAAGGAGAACATCATCCTGCTGCAGAAGGATTATCCCAATCTCGAAGTGATCAAGCTCGAACAGAATTACCGCTCCACCGTGCGGATCCTGAAAGCTGCGAACAGCCTGATTTCGAACAATGCCAAGCTTTTCGAGAAAAGGCTCTGGTCCGATCTCGGTCATGGAGAGCAGATCAGGGTGAGCGTGGCCAGAGACGAGGAACACGAGGCGGAAATGGTGGTGAGATCGCTGCTCGCGCATCGCTTCGAGCGCCGGGGGAATCATTCCGATTATGCGATCCTGTATCGCGGGGACCACCAGGCGAGGCTTTTCGAGCAGATATTGAGAAACGAAAGGGTTCCCTACCGGATCAGCGGCGGCACTTCCTTTTTCGACAAGGCCGAGATCAAGGACATCATCGCCTATCTCAGGCTGCTATCCAATCCGGACGACGATCCTGCCTTCATCCGCGCGGTCACGACGCCCAGGCGCGGCATCGGCACGCAGACGTTGGAAGCGCTCGGAAAATATGCGGGAAGCCGTCATCTCGGCCTGCATGCAGCCGCTTTCGAGGCGGGATTCGCGCACGAGATTCCCGAGAAACAGCTCGAACCCTTGCTCGCCTTCTGCAGTTTCATAAATCATCTGCAGGGGAGGGCGGAGAGCGGGCCGGCAGGGGAAGCGATCGAGGCGTTGCTGAAAGCGATCGATTACGAGGTATATCTTTACGATTCGGCCGAACCGCGCCAGGCGAAGGCGCGATGGGAAAATGTAACGGAATTCTCGGCCTGGCTCGCGAGAAAATCGGCCGAAGACGGCAGGAGCCTCGTCGAGCTCACCCAGGCCATCTCGCTCATGAACATGCTGGGCAGGCAGGAAGAGGATACCGATGCGGTGCAATTGTCGACCATCCATGCCGCGAAAGGGCTGGAATATGCCCATGTCTTTCTGGTGGGAGTGGAAGAGGGAATCCTGCCCCATGCGGAATCGATGAGCGAGGAAGGAATCGAGGAAGAGCGGCGCCTGATGTATGTCGCCGTGACCCGGGCGAGAGAGAGCCTTTCCATCAGCCATTGCATCAAAAGAAAGCGCGCGAGAGAAGTGATTTCCTGCGAGCCCAGCCGCTTCATCGCCGAACTCGGCGACGACCTGAAGCAATCCGGAGGCGCGGTCACCCGGGAAGTGGGCAATGCGAGGCTCGCCATGCTCAAATCCGTGCTCGAACAGGTTTCGAAATGAAAGGAGAAAACATGAAGAAAGTGATCAGCACCCAGGATGCCCCGCAGGCGATCGGAACCTATTCCCAGGCGATCCGGACTGGAAACACGGTTTATCTTTCCGGGCAGATCGCGCTCGATCCCGAAACGATGCAGCTCGAGGAAGGAATCGAAGCGCAGATCCACAGGGTGTTCAGAAACCTCGCTGCAGTGGCCAATGCTTCGGGAGGAAGCCTTTCCGACATTGCGAAGCTCAATGTGTATCTCACCGATCTTGCCAATTTTCCGAAGCTGAACGAGATCATGGGAAGCTATTTTGCAGCGCCCTATCCCGCCCGCGCTGCGGTGGGTGTGGCCAGCCTGCCAAGGGGCGCACTGGTGGAAATGGACGGGGTGATGGTCCTGGGAGATTGAGTGGAGGAAAAACTCTCCCGTCTCGGTATTCTCAGCCTCGAAGACCGGGTGCTGCACCTGCCCGCCCGCTACGAGGACGAAACCAGGCTTTACCCGATCGCGGATGCGCCGATGGGCGAATCCGTGCTCGTCGAGGGACAGATCGTCGATTCAGGGGTGAAATTGCAGGGAAAGAGGCGCGTCCTGCAATGCAGGCTCGATGACGGCAGCGGCACGCTCTTCGCGCGCTTCCTGCATTTCTATCCGGGGCAGGTGAAGGCGCTCGCTCCCGGAAAAAGGGTGCGCTTTTTCGGAGAAGTGAGGGGGGGATTCCTGGGCCCGGAAATGGTCCATCCCAGGGTGACTTCCGCGCAATACCCGCTCAGTGAAACGCTCACCCCGGTTTATCCCACCGTGGCCGGGCTCTCCCAGAAAAAGCTGAAGGCGCTGATCGGGGAGGCGCTCGAATCGGTCTCCCTGGAAGACACCCTTCCCGGATCCCTGCTCGATTCGCTCGGACTCGCCGGTTTCGCGGAGAGTGTCCGATTTCTGCACGACCCGACCCCGGAGGCTTCGAGAAGGGATCTCGACGAGCGCACCCATCCAGCCTGGAAGCGCATCAAGTTCGACGAATTGCTCGCACAACAGTTGTCTCTCAGGATCCATTACAGGAGACGCAGGTCGAGAAATGCGCCACCTCTTTCCTGCGAGGGAAAACTGCGGGCGAAGCTGCTCGAATCCCTTCCCTTCGGACTCACCCGCGCGCAGGAAAAAGTGCTATCCGAAATATCCAGGTATCTGGCAGGATCGAGTCCGATGCAGCGGCTTCTTCAGGGGGATGTGGGAAGCGGAAAGACCATCGTCGCGGCGATTTCAGCGCTGCAGGCGATCGAATCCGGTTTCCAGGTCGCGGTGATGGCGCCCACCGAAATCCTCGCCGAGCAGCATTTCGAGAAATTCTCCAAATGGTTCGGAGAGATGGGGCTCGAAACCGTCTGGCTCGCTTCCGCAATGAAAAAGCGCGAGAAGGAAGAAGCGCTCCTGAAAATCGCATCCGGACAGGCTCACCTCGCGGTGGGGACGCATGCGCTTTTTCAGGAGCAGGTTTCCTTCAGGAATCTCGGGCTTGCGATCATCGACGAGCAGCACCGCTTCGGCGTTCACCAGCGGCTCGCTTTGCGGATGAAGGGGCAGGGCCTGGAGCCGCACCAGTTGATGATGAGCGCAACGCCCATACCCAGGACGCTCGCCATGAGCTATTATGCCGACCTCGACGTTTCCGTGATCGACGAGCTTCCTCCCGGAAGGACTCCGGTCGCAACCAGGCTTGTATCGACAGACCGGCGCGAAGAGATCGTCCACAGGGTGAGGGACGCCTGCATGAAGGGAAGCCAGGCCTACTGGGTCTGCCCGCTGATCGAGGAATCGGAATCCCTGCAATTGCAGACTGCGATCGATACTTACGAGAGGCTGGTCGGGGAGTTTCCGGAAATCCGCGTGGGTCTCGTGCATGGCAGGATGCCTGCAGCGGAGAAGGCGGCCGTGATGCGGGATTTCGCCGATGGTAAAATCATGCTGCTGGTCGCGACCACCGTGATCGAGGTGGGGGTCGATGTGCCCAATGCCACGGTGATGGTCATCGAGCATGCGGAAAGAATGGGGTTATCCCAGCTTCACCAGCTTCGCGGAAGGGTGGGACGGGGATCAGCGGGAAGCGTCTGCCTGCTGATGTACCAGACTCCCCTGGGCGAGACGGCAAGGCGCAGGCTCAAGGTGATCTACGAGAGCACGGACGGTTTCGAGATTTCGAGGCGCGATCTCGAACTCAGGGGGCCGGGGGAATTCCTCGGCGTGAAGCAGAGTGGCGTACCCATGTTGAGATATGCGGACGTGGAAGAAGAGGGGCTTCTGGATGAAGCCAGGCAGGCGGCTGACCGGCTTCTTCTGGAAGATCCTGATGCGGCCAGGCGCCATCTGCGACGCTGGATGGGCGAGAAATCGGAATATTTGCGGGTGTGAATCCTTGAAGGGAAAATGGCACAGGAAGCCGGCTGGAGCCGGAAGCGAACTCGGAAAGTGGCTGTTGAGCCGGGGCTCCCTGACTTCGCTCATCCGTTCCAGATGCGATGATTTTTCGGTCCGGGAAGTATCCAGTCGCTATGACCAGGCCAATCGGGACGAACTGGTACGGCTTGGACTGAGAAGAGGGGAATCGGCTCTGGTGCGCGAAGTCTATCTATGCTGCGGCGAAAGCAGGGTCGTGTTCGCCCACTCGGTTGCGACCAGATCGAGCCTGCTCGGAAGCTGGAGAGCCCTTTCCAGGCTGGGAGGAAATTCGCTCGGAAGCACTTTTCTTTCGAAACCGGGTATCGTTCGGGAAGAGATGGAATTTCTCGCGATCTCGAAGGGCCATCCACTTTACCGCAAATCCTGTCGAATCCTGCGCCGTCCCCCGCAAAAGCTCTGGGCGAGGCGCTCGCTTTTCAGGGATGCAAGGCGCTCCATCCTCGTGACCGAAGTGTTTCTTCCCTTGATCCTGGAACTCGAATGAACAAGTGGATGCTTTACGCGCGCCTGATGCGCATCGACAAGCCGATCGGCTCGCTGCTGCTGCTCTGGCCCACCCTTTGGGGACTTTGGGCGGCCTCCGGCGGCAAACCGAATCCGGACGTGTTGCTGGTGTTCATCATCGGCACCATCCTGATGCGCTCGGCCGGCTGCGTGATGAACGATTATGCGGACATGGAATATGATCCGCATGTCGAAAGGACCAGGGAGAGGCCGCTCGCATCCGGGAAGGTGGGGCGCAAGGAAGCGATGCTGCTCGCCCTGGGGCTTTCTCTTTGCGCCTTCGTGCTGGTGCTTTTCCTGAACCGGCTCACCATCGAGCTTTCCTTCGCCGCCCTTTTCCTTGCGGCAAGCTATCCCTTCACCAAGCGATTTTTCGCGATTCCCCAGGCCTATCTCGGTATCGCCTTCGGATTCGGCATTCCCATGGCTTTTGCCGCAGAGACCGGCAGCGTGCCCATGCTCGCCTGGGTTCTGCTGCTCGCGAATTTCTTCTGGACGATCGCCTACGATACAGAATATGCCATGGTGGACAGGGATGACGACATCAGGATCGGAATCAGGACTTCCGCCCTCACTTTCGGACGCTTCGATGTGGCTGCGGTGATGGTTTGCTATGTCATCATGCTGATGCTGTTGACCCATGTCGGCATCGAACTCGGTCGGGGGATATTCTATTATGCAGGGCTCGCGGGGGCTGGCGTCCTCATGCTTTACCATTACGCGCTCATCCGCAACCGGGAGCGCGACAAGTGCTTCAGGGCCTTCCTTCACAACAACTGGGTGGGGGGCGTCATTTTCATCGGCATTTTTTTCGATTACCTGAAATTTCCATGAAGGATGAACTTCCCTGATCGCTTCCGGTCAACGGAACTGACGGCAGCCAAGTCGTCGATCCGAAATTGTCAAGGAGATCAGCATGTACAAACTCACCCTTCTGTCCCTTTCCTTACTCGCCTTTCAGGCCCAGGCGAAAACCCCCGAGTGGTTCATCCAGAAGCATCCTGAAGTGAAAATCATGGAACGCATGCAGGCACAGGAAAAAGCCATGCACCATGCCTGTTCGGAAACTCACGCAATGCATGTAATATCCCGCAACACTCGTAAAGGCTGAAAAAGTTGTCATTTCCGGGTTCACGACTATGCTGAAGCAACTTTAGGCATAAGGAGTGAATCATGAAACTGTTTCCCGCAATCTTCGCCGCTCTCCTGCTGGCAACGCCTGCTTTCGCTGCAGCGCCGAAGGAGGCTCCTCCTCAAAAGCAACTCACCAAACAACAGATGCGGATGAAGGATTGCAGCCGGGAAGCGAAGGAAAAGAAGCTCAAGCGCGAAGAGCGCAGGAGCTTCATGAAGAGTTGCCTGTCCGGAAAGAAATGAAAAACCGGGAGCCGCCAGGCTCCCGGTGAAAAGGTTCAGACTGCAGCCAGGTTCCACCTGTTGCTTCTGGATTTTTCGCGCAGGCGGGTAACTACGTCGTCCAGGCCGGCGTCACACTTTTCGCAGAAAACGGAAGTGATTTCATCGGTATCGAGATCGGTTGCTTCCGCAAGGTTGTGGATCATTCCTGCAATGCCGTCAGACAGCGGTTCGGCTATTCCGTCGAATTGGCTCATTCCCATGATGGTTGGCTTCAGATCGGCGACCCGGTCGACATGCATGTGCTCCAGCAGGTCGACGATGTCCTCGCGGGCAAGATGGGTCGCATCCGCAACGAGCGAAATCGATTCGTCGAGCAGGTCGTGCAATTTGGAAACATCGACTGTTTCCTGTTCTCGAGCGGTTAACATGATGGTACTCCTGTGAGAATAATCTAGGTAATGATTGTTGTTCTCATTTGACAGAAGGGGCTCCGGAAAGTTCAGTCGGGAAATTTGTGCTAATAACAAATGGTACCGTTCCCATTCAAGGAGAAAACATGGAAAAGGAAAAAAGCATGCCGCAGAAGCGGCGGGTTACCCGCAGGAAGGAAGTTCCGATGACCCGCGAGCCCCTTCACGTGAGCCCGGATGCAAGAAGGAGGATGATCGAGGACGCAGCCTATTTCAGATATGAGAAGCGCTCAGGGGACGGAGGAGATCATGTGGAGGACTGGCTTCTTGCCGAAGCGGAAATTGAAGCCATGCTGAACGGGAAAAGCGCCTGAACGTTGTTTTTCTCGCGCTGTCTCACGAAGTATGTTTCCGAGGAAGGAGTAAAATCATGAATCAAGAACTGCCAATCAAGCATGTTTCAGGCAAGCTTCAGCTTGCCGGCATTCCGGAATTTCCGCGCCTCACTCCGGAGAATCCGGCTGTCAGCGTCTTCACCGATTTCACGAGGAATGCGGTGTATTCCACGGAAAGCGAAGCGACGATCGACCAGGCGCTCGAATTCATGAAGGCAGTCGGCGTCCGGTTTCTGTTCGTGAAGGATATGCAGGATATACTCGTCGGGCTCGTCACATCGAACGACATACTCGGCGAAAAGCCCATGCGTTATCTGCAGTCACTCGATTGCACGCTCTCCTCCTGTTCCCGGGAGGATGTCCTCGTCCGCCATATCATGGTACCCCTGGATGAGTGGGAAGTGATCGATTATGCGGATGTCCTGAAAGCGAAAATTTCCCAGGTCGTGGATGCATTCAAATCGAGGGGAAGAAGGCATCTCGTGGTGACCGAGGATTGCGAAGGAGAAGCGGTGGTGCGCGGGATTTTCTCCGCGACGAGGGTCGAACAGGTTCTCGGGATCCGGATCGAAACCGTCAGGACGCCGCAGAGTTTCGCCGAAATCGAATCGGCTGTGATCCACGCGGGCTGATTCAGAGCATCAACGGAGTGGGCGCGCCGAGGTGGTATCCCTGGGCGAAGTCCACGCCGAAATCCTGCAGGGCATGCAGGATTTCGGCCGATTCGACGAATTCCGCAACGATACGGATGCCCAGATCCTGGCAAAGCCTGCTCAGATTGCGGACGAGGCTGTGGTCCACCCTGGAATGCAGGATGTTGCGCACGAATTCGCCGTCCATTTTCACGAAATCGAACTGAAGTTCCCTGAGGTAGTGGAAGGAATTGTAGCCGCTGCCGAAATCGTCCAGCGCAAAGGAAAAGCCTTTTCTCCTGAGTTCCGTGAGAAAGGTGCGCATGTTGGTCATGTCGCCGATGGCGTCGCGTTCCAGTATTTCGAACACGATCTTGCTGGGCGGTATTTCGAGTTCGCTGCAAACCAGTTCGGCAAATCCAAGGATGCCCCTGCCCTGGATTTCCTGGGCGGAAAGATTGATGAAAAGTTTCGGCGCGGTTTTTCCCTGCGTCATTCTTTCCTTGAGCGCGGTGAGCGCCTTGCGGATGATGACCCGGTCCAGTTCGCGGCCGAGTCCGTATTTCTCGATGGCCTCGATGAACATGCCTGCTGAGACGGTGGGCTGACCGGGTTCGCAAAGTCTGGCCAGGGTTTCATAGGCGAAGACCTCTCCGCTCCTGCAGTCGATGATGGGCTGGAAAAAGGGGAAAATCAGATCCATTTTCAGCGAATGACGCAGGATTTCCGCGTTCACGCGGGTCGAGCGGCTGACGTGTATCTCTTCTTCCATGGATTCCAGACGTCCCACGGAATCCTTGCCCATTGCCTTCGCCCGGTACAGGCCCAGATCGACGACGGCCATCAGGTCAGAAGAATTCATCGCATCGTGCGGGTAGACGACGATGCCGATGGAAGTGGTGATGTGGAAATGCGTGCTGTCGGATGCCTGGAAAGTGATCTCGCGGAGCTGGTTTCTCAGCTTTTCTGCGACCACGATTCCGCCCGCCTCGCCGGTCTCGGTGAGGATGATGGCGAATTCGTCTCCGCCGATGCGTGTGGCGAGGTCCCCCTTGCGCATCACCGTGTGCATGATTTCCGCCACCCGCTTCAGGACTGCGTCTCCGCAGGGATGTCCGTAAGTATCGTTGACGTCCTTGAAGTCGTCCAGATCCAGCATGAGCACCACGAATTCATGATGGTGGCGTTCCGACCTGCCGATTTCGTATTCGAGCATGTCGTTGAAATAACGACGATTGTAGAGGCCGGTGAGGGGGTCGTGGGAGGAATAGTATTCGAGTTCTTCCAGGGTTCTGGAAAGCGCCTTGGAGGAACCCACCACCATCACCATCACAGCGAGGATCGAGCGGATCACGCTCGCTTCCTGGGCGCCGAGCTTTTGCGAGGAGCCGAATGCGACGCCGAGCAGTCCGGCAAGTTTCAGTGCCTCCATTTCCGGAACCGAGACCGAAAGCATCCTGATGTCTTCGCTCGCGTCGCATGTGTTCTCCACCGGGATGACGAATTCCTCCAGGTCCATCAGGGCATCCTGGGGCAGGCCGAGCTGGCGGATCAGTTCGGCCGAGAGATTCATCCTTGCGCGTTCACGCACTTCTTCAGTGTATTCCCCGAGGTAATACACATACAGCATCAACCCGTTGTTTTCCTTGAAGGCGATGAAAAAGAAGTTGAACGGGAAGATGGCGTGGAAGTCGGCCAGGATCTGCCTGACAAAGGCCTTCCACTGGGAAACCTTTTCGTAGGAAAGGATGATGTTTTCGAGGACATGGCTTTGTCTTTCCAGCAAGTCCTTTTCGATCAGCGTGCCGGAGAGATGCTCGACGGTATCCCTGAAATCGAGCATGATCTGCTTGAGGTGCGCGTCGTTGTCCTGCCACTGCCTTTCCCGTTCTTCGAGCAGCAGGGCGAGCGTGCTGCCGAGTCTGGTGGATCTGGCGATTTCCCTGCGCAGAAAAGAGATGATTTCGCTGCTCTGTTCTACCTGCGGAATCTGCCGGATGCCCGCTTCGAGGTTTCTCGCGATTTCTTCGTTGACTTCCTGGACCAGGTTTGCCATGTTCCGTGCGAACAGCCTGGTGCGGTTCTGGTTCTCGAGCAGCGAGGCGAAACGAACCAGGACCTGTTGCCGAAAGTCCTCCAGGTTTTTAGGAATCAGACTCATTCTGAATCCGTGGTGAAGTGACCGCTCCGGGTCATGAGGTCGATGCCGCATTCGAGTTCGCGGAACCAGGAGAGGAATTCACCGACCGCCTTGCCCCGATATACCGGGCCGTGCTGCGGCGCGATCATGGCGATGTCGAGTTTTTCCACGGCTTCCACCCAGAGCCGCGCGGCGCGATTCGAGCACATGTAGCGGCGATGAAAGCCCGAAATGAAGGGAAGATGGGCCTTCAGGTCGTCGACAAAGGCATAATCCTGATCGACTGGAAGCATCGCGGCGCCGATGTCCACGGTGAAAAGGATCCTGGAGACGGGGTCGAAGACGTTGATCTGCCCTTCGGAATGCAGGAAGTGGGCGGGAACGATTTCCAGATCGAAACCTTCCGCGACATGAAGATGCATTCCTTCGTCCGGAACCCCGTGAAAGCGTTTCATCTTGTCTCCGGAAATGCCGTAATGCGGCAGGAAACGCATCCAGATGGCGGAAACATAGACCGGCGCATCGGTGATTTCGAGCCAGGTGGAGATGCCGCCAACGATGTCCGGATCCTGATGCGAAAGAATGATGCCTTCGATGCTGCCGGGGGAAACATGGCGCAGCAATTCGGAGAGTACATGCGGCATCACGCCGAATCCGCCCGGATCGAGCAGTATGCCGTGCTCCTTGTGCTGGATCAGGTACTGATTCGAGCGGATGCCGTCTTCTTCTCCCGGCTCGCTTTCGTTGAGCAGGATGAATTTGTGGGTTTCGTCTCCATGGAGCAGAATGTTTCGCATCAGCCGTTCCCGATATGGAATGACACTGATTATATCAGGGATTTTCGGATGCGAAATTTCATGCGAGGCTTTTTGATGCGATCTCGTAAGTGTCCCTGGAGAGGGAAGGGGCTGCGAGGATTCTTTCCAGGCATTTTTTCATCATTTGACTGCGTGCGGATTCCACCCGCTTCCATCTGGAGAAGGCCTGTGCCAGCCTTGCTGCGACCTGCGGGTTCAGTCTGTCGATCGAGAGCACCCAATCCATGACGAATTCATACCCTTCCTCGGTGTGGAAATGAAGCGGGTTGGAATGGGCGAATGCGCCGATCAGCGCCCTGACCTTGTTCGGATTTTTCGGATCGAAGGTCTTGTGCGTGGCGAGGATCTTCACGATGTCGATGGTGCCTGGAAGAGCCGATGTGGCCTGGATGGTGAACCACTTGTCGAGCACCAGCGTATCCTTTTTCCACTTTTCGTAAAAGGCGTCGAGGGAATAGATCCTTTCCGGGCAGTCGCAGCCGGCTAGCGCCTGCAGTGCGGCGAGGCTTTCGGTCATGTTTTCGCTTCTGGCGAATTGCTCGCAGCAGGTGGAGATGGATTCCTGGTCTGGAATTTCCATGAGGAAACCGAGCGCGAGATTCCTGAGCGCGCGGGACCCCGCATCGGTTGCCGGCACGGAAAGGATTTCCAGGAAGGAATCCTTCAGCGCGCGCGCCAGCGAGATTCTTGCGAGCTTTCTGGCCGAATGGATCTTCACCGGATCGAAAGGTACGATTTCCTCGGCGATTTCCGTCTCCGAAGGCAGGGTCAGCATGAGGCTGGAAAAGGCAGGGTCGGTCCTGTCTTCGAGCGCGAGCGAAAATGCCTTCACGATCCTGGGGTCCAGGCAGTCAGTCTGCATTTTTGCAAGATTCACCAGCGATTTCATCACCAGGCGTTGCCCCGCATCCCAGCGGTTGAAACTGTCGGTGTCGTGCATCATGAGGAAAGCGAGGTCGTCGTCTCCATACGGGTATTCGAGCTTGACCGGAGCGGAAAATCCCCTGAGCAGGGAAGGCACGGGCGGATGTTCGATGCCGGTGAAGGTGAAGGACTGCTCCGGTTCGGTGATTTCCAGGATGCGGTTGTGCGCGCCCTGCAGGTTATCCCCTTCCAGCCTGAGTTCGATGGATTTTCCGCTCCTTTCCAGAAGTCCGGTTTCGACAGGAATGTGGAAAGGCAGCTTGGTTTCCTGGCCGGGCGTGGGCGGGCAGGATTGTCTGAATTTGAGGGTGAAGGTGTGGTTCTCGGCATCGAAGGCGGGTTCCACTTCGAGCCTTGGCGTGCCCGCCTGGGCATACCAGCGGCGGAACAGACCGAGATCGACCCGGTTTGCGCCTTCCATGGCGGATACGAAATCGTCGGTGGTGACCGCGGTGCCGTCGTGGCGCCTGAAATATTCGTCCATGCCGCTCCTGAAACCCGGCCTCCCCAGGATGAGTCGCATCATCCGGATCACTTCCGCGCCCTTGGAATAGACGGTGGAAGTGTAGAAGTTGCTGATTTCGATATAGGATTCAGGCCTCACCGGGTGCGCCATGGGTCCTGCGTCCTCGGTGAACTGGAAAGCGCGCAGGCTGCGCACGTCGCGGATCCGCTTCACCGCGCGGGAATTCATGTCGGAAGAGAACTCCTGGTCGCGAAAAACGGTCAGCCCTTCCTTCAGGGAAAGCTGGAACCAGTCGCGGCAGGTGACCCGGTTGCCGGTCCAGTTGTGGAAATACTCGTGGCCGATCACGCCTTCGATCGCTTCGAAATCGGCGTCAGTCGCCGTTTCCGGAGTGGCGAGCACATACTTCGAATTGAAGATGTTGAGGCCCTTGTTTTCCATCGCGCCCATGTTGAAATCGGAAACCGCGACGATCATGTAGCGGTCCAGATCGTAGGAGAGGCCGAAATGCTGCTCGTCCCAGTCCATGGCCCGTTTCAGCGAGGCCATGGCATGGCCGCATTTGTGGAGATTTCCGGGCTCGGTATAGATCTGCAGCAGCACGCGGCGCTTTTGCAGGGTGACGAATTCGTCCTCGAATTTTTCCAGGTCTCCCGCGACCAGTGCGAAAAGATAGGAGGGTTTGCGGTAGGGGTCGACCCACTTCGCCCAGTGACGATGCTTGTCGTAGCTGCCCGATCCCACCAGATTGCCGTTGGAGAGCAGCACCGGGCATTTCTTCCTGCTCGCGATGATGGTGGTGGAATAGCGCGACATCACGTCCGGCCGGTCCGGAAAATAGGTGATCTTGCGGAATCCTTCCGCCTCGCACTGCGTGAAGAAGTTGCCGTTCGAGCAGTAGAGCCCCATCAGGGAAGTATTGGATTCAGGATGGATGGTGGTGGTGATCTCGAGCGAGAATTCGTCCGGAACGCCGAAAATGATGAGTCCTTCCTCTTCTTCGAGATACGCCTCCCTGCGCAGCGGATTGCCGTTCAGCACGATTTCCCCGAGTTCGAGGCCGATTCCGTCGAGCCTCATGTCCGCCTGAGGATTCGCCTGGTTTCTCGATGCGAGGAGCCTCGAATGCACCTCGGTATGGGTGTCGTGGATGTCGAAGCGCAGGTCGATCTGGTCGATGAGAAACGGGGGAGGGGAATAATCCCTGAGATGGGTGATTTTTGGCGCGGACATTTAATTTGACTCCGGTTTTTCCAGGCTGAAGCGGCCAATTTTGCCGCTCCTGAATTCGTGAAGAAAGATTTCGGACGCTTTTTCGAGGTCGATGGTTCCACCGGGAAGAAGGCAGCCGCGGCGTTTGCCGATTTCGGTCAGCAGCGCATCCGCATCCGCAAATGTTCCCGGATAGCGAGCGCTCACCAGATCCGGGCGGCTGGAAAGAATCAGGTCGCCTGCGTATCTCGCCACCTCGAGCGAATCCATCGCATTCCTGCCGATGGCGCCGGTTGCGGCCAGATTGTAGCCTCCCGACTCGCTTTCGAATTTTGGCCAGGTGATGCCCGGCGTGTCGACGAGCAGGATTCCTTTGGCGATTTCGATCTGTTGCTGGGTTTTGGTCACCGCGGGCTCGTCGGCCACCTTCGCCACTTTTCTGCCCGCGAGCGCATTGATGAGCGTGGATTTCCCCACATTGGGAATGCCCATGATCATCACCCGGATGGGTTTCAGGACGGTTCCGCGGTTCGGTACCAGCGTCCTGCAGATTCCCGGTATTGCTTTCGCGGCTCCGGGCTGTCTGAGGGATAGCGCGATCGCCTTCATGCCCGCCTGTTTGGAAATGTGGCGAATCCAGGAGCTTGTCACTTCAGGATCTGCAAGATCGCTCTTGTTGAGGATTTTCAGGCAGGGGCGCTCGCCTCTCAGGGAAGCGATCATGGGGTTTTCGCTGGAGGCGGGCAGTCTCGCATCGACCACCTCGATCACGAGATCGATGGAATGCATGGCATCGGCGATCTCTCGCCGAGCCTTGTTCATGTGCCCTGGAAACCACTGGATGCTCATCTCGGATCAGATGACCTTGGAATATTTCACCTGACTTTCGTCTCGTGCGAGATATTTGTCGAACGCCATGCAGATGTTGCGGATCAGGAGCCGACCTTTCGGGCTCACCGCGAGGGAATCCGGCTGGAGGGACAAAAGTCCTTCCTTTTCATAATCCCGGAGCAAGGCGAGTTCGGCTGCGAAATACTCGTCGAAACAAATCGAAAAGCGCGCTTCCAGTTCCTGTTTCGAAAGGAAGAAATGGCACATCAGCGCCTGGATGATTTCCCTCCTCAGCAGATCGTCCTGGTCGAGCAGCAGTCCTCTCATGACCGGCAATTCGTCTTTTTCGATTCTTTCGTAATACTCCTCGAGCGACCTGAAATTCTGGCTGTAAGTCGGGCCGATCTTGCCGATCGCGCTCACCCCCAGGGCGACGAGATCGCAGTCGGCATGAGTCGAATAGCCCTGGAAATTCCTGTGCAGCATCCCCTTCCTTTGCGCAACGGCGAGTTCGTCCGTGGGGCGGGCGAAATGATCCATGCCGATGTAGACGAAACCGGCGGCAGTGAGCATGCGGATGGTCTGGCTCAGGATTTCCAGTTTGGCGCCGGGCGCAGGCAGATCCTTTTCGTCGATCCTCCTTTGCGGCTTGAACACCTTGGGGAGATGGGCGTAATTGTAGATCGAGATCCGGTCCGGTCCCGCCTCGATCACTTTTTCCAGGGTTTTCAGGAATCCGGGGACCGTCTGCTTCGGCAATCCGTAAATGAGGTCGATGCTGATCGACCTGAATCCTTCCCTGCGGGCGGCATTCAGGACGCGCAAAGTCTCCTCTTCGGTCTGGATGCGGTTGACCGCGAGCTGCACATCCGGATCGAAATCCTGCACCCCGAGGCTCAACCGGTTGAATCCGATGCCGGCGAGCAAAGCGATGGTTGCGTCGTTCACCTTGCGGGGGTCGATTTCGATGGAGTAATCTCCATTTTCGACGAGCCTGAAATGTTCGCCGATCTTTTTCATCAGCGACTCCATCTGCCCGTCGGAAAGGAAAGTCGGCGTCCCGCCTCCCCAATGGAGCTGCTCGACGGGAGAACCCTTGCCGAAGATTTCTCCCTGCATTTCGATTTCCCTGAAGAGGTAGCGAAGGTATTCCTCGGCCTTGGACTTGTCCTTGGTGATCACCTTGTTGCAGGCGCAGTAGAAGCAGACCGTATTGCAGAAGGGGAGGTGGACATAGATCGAAAGCGGATTGGAGGAATCGCGCTTCATCGCCCATTCGCGATACTCTTCCGCAGTGAAGGCAGGAACGAACCGGTCCGCGGTGGGATAGGAAGTGTAGCGCGGACCATTCCTGTCCAGCCTTCTGATCAGATCGATGTCCACTTCAAGTGGCGGAAGCGCCTCGCCGTTGTGCATGCTTTCTCCTGCGAAAAACCGATTATTTTGTCTCATTGTATAACGAAATGATTTGATCTAAGTCATAATCCGTGCCATATTTATAAATCGAATTTCGGGATCGTGTATGAAGGGCAATATTATCCTGAATCAGCTCAAGGTGGTCTGTTCCCTTTGCAGCCTGCGCGAGCTTTGTCTGCCGATCGGTTTCGGCGCGGAAGAGTTGCAACAGCTCGACGTGCTGACCGGGAGCAAGCGGCTGGTGAAGCGGGGGGAATATCTTTATCGCTCCGGTGCCAAATTTTCCTCGATCTATGCCATCCGCGGAGGATTTTTCAAGACTTCGGTGATCCACGAAGACGGTAGGGAACATGTGACAGGTTTTCACATGATGGGGGACATCATGGGGTTGGATGCCATTGCGACCGGCAGTCATGCCTGCGATGCGGTCGCGCTGGAATACAGCGAAATCTGCGAGCTCCCCTTCGACAAGCTTTCCGAGCTCAGCATGGCCATGCCGGTCCTGCACCAGAATCTGCACCGGATCATGAGCCGGGAAATCGCCTTCGACCACGAGATCATGCTGATGCTCGGGAAAATGAAGGCGGAAGAGCGTCTTGCCGCCTTCCTGCTCAACCTTTCCCAGCGCTTTTCCGCGAGAGGTTATTCCGCTGTCAGCTTTCAGCTCAGGATGACCCGGGAGGAGATCGGAAGCTATCTCGGTCTCAAGCTCGAGACGGTCAGCCGGATCTTCTCCCGTTTTCAGGAAGAAGGTCTGATCGAGGTGCAGAAGAAACTGATCGAACTCAAGGACGCGCCCGGACTGAAGCGTCTGATCCGGGGCTTATCCTGAGATTCCGTCTTTCCCGAGCATCCTGTCGATTTCCGCTTCTGCGGCCAGCCAGTTGGCGAGATCCCCGTCGCTGTTCTGCTGCGCACGATAATAGGCCGCATCCTCGATCATCTTCTGACGCATTTCAGGGCTCACGCTGGCGACTTCCGTCTTGACGGTCTTGCGTCTGCTGGTTTTCGCCGGGGTTGCTTCCCCTTCTGCCTTCATGCTCCTGGTGGAGGCCCTGCGCTTCGGTTTTTCGGTGTTTTCCATCGCGATTCTCCGTTTTTTGAATCCATGCATGGGGTGATTGTAACACCATTATAGAATCAGATTGTGACAAGCTGTTTAAGTCTAGAGTAATTTGTGACGGCTATAATGGCAAATCGACCGGATAGTGATGGAGGAGTTAGGATGGAATCGTCAGTTTGGGCACGGCAAACCAGGTTTCTGCATTTCGGGTTGGCCACCACGATCACCATGCAGCTCATGCTGAGTCTCGTCATGGAAGGACCGGGTCACAAGAATCGCAGCATGATCGAATCCCTCGGCTTCGAGGCGCACGAGTGGATCGGCATGGCCGCCCTCCTCGTCGTTCTCCTGCACTGGAGCTGGAGTCTGAGCGCAAGGGACAACAGCAATATTCGCCATCTTTTCCCTTGGGCGGGCGAAGGAAGAAAGGCGCTTCTGGCCGACATCGCGGCGCTCAAGGAGAGGAAGCTTCCGGATGGAGGAGGGCGAGGCGGACTGCCAGGCTTCATCCATGGCCTTGGATTTCTTGCCGCGACCGGCATGGCGCTCACCGGCGGCGTTCTGTTCTTCATTCTGCCGGAGGATGGTTCGAAGAATGCGCTGGCCCACAATTTTCATGAAATCCACGAATTTCTCGCCAATTTCATCTGGGCCTACTGGGGCGGGCATATCGCCGCCGCATTCCTCCACAAGAGGATGGGTCATGACACCGTAAAGAACATGTTCAACCTCGGCTGATGTCTTTCTACTGGCACGATGACGAAACATTCGGAATCGATGCCGCAAGGGATCGCGCGGCGCAATTTGCCGGCATGCGCACGGACGAGGATCTCAATCCGGTTGGCGAGCCGCTGGTGATCTATTGCAGGCCGGCGATGGACATGCTTCCCCATCCGGAGTCCTGCCTCGTGACCGGGATCACCCCGCAAAAGGCTTTCGAGGAAGGGCTGCCGGAAGCCCTGTTCATCTCGAAGATCGAGCGGGAACTCGCCCATCCCGGCACCTGCGGGGTGGGATACAACACCATCCGCTTCGACGACGAATTCACCCGGAACCTGCTTTACCGGAATTTCCACGATCCCTATGCAAGGGAATGGCAGAACGGCTGTTCCCGCTGGGACATCATCGACATGATGAGGCTGATGAGGGCATTCCGTCCGGAGGGGCTGGAATGGCCGGATCAGGAGGATGGTCGCCCGAGTTTCAGGCTGGAAGATCTCACCGCGGCCAACGGGATTTCTCACGAATCCGCGCATGATGCGCTCTCGGACGTGATGGCCACCATTGCGCTGGCAAGGCTTGCGAAAAGGGCTCAACCCAGGCTTTTCGATTACGTCTACCGGTATCGCGACAAGCGCCTCGTCTCCGGACTGCTCGCATCCCGGGTGCCGCTGGTTCATGTTTCCTCGATGTATCCATCCGAATTCGGCTGCACCGCGCTGGTGCTTCCGGTTGCGCTTCACCCCGTGAACCGGAACGAGGTGATCGTCTATGATCTTCGCCACGATCCCGCTCCTTTGCTCGAACTCGACCCGGATGAGATCAGAAGGCGTCTTTTCACGCCCCGCGAACAACTGGATGTGGAAAGGATCGCGTTGAAATCCATCCACGTCAACAAGTGCCCGATCGTGGCGAGTGCGAAGCTCCTCACGCCGGAGATCGCGGAGCGCCTCATGATCGACCTCGAGGCATGCTTTGCGCATGCGGCCGTCCTCGGGGCTGCGATCGGTCTCGACGGAAAACTCGCGGAGGTGTATTCGGGAAGGGATCGGGAAGCGCCCGGAGATCCGGATCTTGCCCTCTACGGGGGGGGATTTTTCGGCGCTTCCGACCGGGAGAAAATGGAAATGCTTCGGGCGACCGCTCCTTCGCAGCTTGCCGCACTCGATCTGCATTTTTCCGATGCCAGGCTTCCCGAGATGCTGTTTCGCTATCGCGCCAGAAATTATCCGGAAACCCTTTCCCCTGCGGAAAAAGGGATATGGGAAAAATTCAGGCTGGAGAGGATCGCGGGTGCGAATGCATCGATTTCACTTGCAGGATACGAGGAGAAGATTTCCGGGTTGCGCGAGGCGGGGAAATCTCCTGAAATCCTCGATGCGCTGGAAGAATGGGGAAGGCTGGTTTCAGGACCTTCCCCGGGCTGATCAGAGCTTGCAGATCTCCAGGCCGAGATCGCCGACCGAATCCAGGGTCGCCTGGCTCGTGATCACGGCAATGCTCGCCTTTTCAGGGGTGAGATAGGTCCGTCCGACTTCCAGCAGGTCTTCCAGGTTCACTTTCAGCACGCGTTCCCGGAAGCGCTGGCGCTGCTCCAGCGTCCTTCCGTAAAGCGCGTTGTGAAATGCCTGTTTCGCTTCTCCCGCCGGGGATCCCGGCTTGTCCAGGCTGGAAATGACGCCGAGGATGGCTTCTTCCACCTGACGCCATTCGTGTTTCGATTCGAGCAGCCATTCGATCGATTTGTCGAAGTCTTCCAGGGTACCGGCAACCCTCGGATCCCGGTAGGAGAAGAAACGGAAGGCGGCAATGTCCGAATCCTGCCCGGCGCCGCCTCCATAGGCTCCCCCCTGTTCGCGGATCGCCCTGTGCAGATATCCGTTTCTGAGGAATCCGCCCAGCACGGCAAGCGCTGCAGCGTGCGGATGCTCGATCGGCACCGTGGGATAGGCCTTGGCGCAGAAGTTCACCTGGGTGTTGGCGACCCAGATCTGCCTGACGTCGTTCCTCGATTCCGGTCTGGAAAATGCGGATTCCTTCCCGGCTCCGGCATCCTTCCATTTTGCGCAAAGATCCCGCAGCATGGAATCCCTGTGTTCTTCTTCCCCGATGAGCAGCATCTGTCTCGGGGTTGCGAGGATCGCCCGGTGGATTTCTTCGAAAGATTCTGCAAGATTTTCGAGCGTTTTTCCGTCTTCAAGGGAATCGTCGAGCGCTTTCAGGGAACGGATCCCCGCGAGTCCGCCCAGCCTGTGGGAAAGGGCGGAGGCAGGGCTCATGCCGCTCGCAGCCGCGGTCATGGCGAGCGAGTGGCCCTGCCCGGTGACGCTCTGTTCGCGGCTCGCCCGCTCCTGCGCGATGATTTCCCGGATCCGGCCGGTTTCGGAGAAATCCGGGGAAAGGAGCGTGTCCTGCATCAGCCCGGAAAGATTTGCGTGGTTTCTCGAGAGCGCCTTGCCGGAAAGGATGAAGTACCCCCTCACTGCCTGCACGTCGTCGATCCTGCCGCGCACCGAGGTGTAGGAATGGATTCCGCCCGTGACCGAAGACTGCAGGGACTGGTTTTCGAGGTAGCTCCTTCCGCCGCAGCCGAGCTCGGTGAGGCAGGAAGTGTAGCAGGGGAGCAGATCCAGCAGATTTTCTTCGAGATCAGGGAGCTCGGTCAGGATCTGCTGGTAGACGAGGCCGTTGGTTCCCTGGGAAAAATAGGTGGCGGGGAGACTGCCCGCGGTTTCCTTCGATCCGGCCGGTGCGCTCAATTTCGGCGGCACATCCGCGATACCCACCTTGGGGAGGATTTCAGGATCGTCCTGTTGCGCCTGACGCAGGGCGAGCAGCCTTGCCCGCTCCACGATCTCCTGCTTTTCCTCTTCCGTCAGGGATGCCCGGATGGCAGCCAGACGTTTCCTTTCGGCAAGCATTCTCCTCGCGCTCAATTCCGTGTCGGGTTTCAGGGTCAGTCGCACCCGATGCACGTTTTCGAGAAGCAGTTCACGGACCAGATTTTTCGAAAATTCTGGGTCGCGAATTTCCTCGCGGATTTCGTCGAGCACCGGGTCGATGTCGAGTGCGGATACCGGGTCCCCCCTGTGGATCGCGTGGGGAATGGCGTGCAGGATGAGTTGCAGACCGTAAGGATGCCCGTCGCCGCTGATTTCGCGCTGGGAAAGCTCGATCTGGTGCAGCGCCGCTTCGATCTGTTCCTGGGGCACTCCCTTTTCCGCCACCTCCGAGAGCACATCCAGAATGAGTTTTTCCACTTCCTCGGCATGGCCGGGCTCGGAGCCTTCGAGCCCGCAAATGAAGGTGATTTCCCGGCTGGAATCGTCGATTCCGCAAAGCGGGGAGGGTGCGCTGCCGAGATCCGAGGTCTCCAGCGCATGTCTCAGGGGCGATGCGCCGTTTTCAAGGAGGATGCTGGAGAGCAGGTGCGCGCGGATCTGCTCCCTGGTGTCCGTGCTGTTGCCGAGCAGCCAACCCAGCACGACATGGGTTTTTCCTTCCGTATCCGTTTCGTCGAGCGCGTAGCTTTCCTCCACATTGACCTGGGCGCAGTAGCGCTTTTCGTCGGGGACGGAAATTTCCGATCCGAGCTTTTCGAAGCGGCACAGCGCATGCTCTTCGAATTTTTTCTGATGATCGTAGGCGGGGATGTCGCCGTAGGTCATGAAAACGGCGTTGGAAGGATGGTAATGGGTGCGGTAGAAGTTCCTGAGATCCTCGTAAGCGAGATCCGGAATCGATTCCGGATCCCCTCCGCTGTTGAAATGATAGGTCGTGGTGGGGAAGAGATATTTCGAAAGGGTATGCCAGAGGGTGCTGACCGTGG
>JABEVD010000153.1 GCA_013044025.1 Burkholderiales bacterium | reverse complement strand
GTGCAAGCGATTTAGTCTTGAGCGGCTTGGTATCGGACGCTTGCCGCTTGATGTCAAAGCAATTGTCAACAATAATGAACTTGACTCATTCCATGTGCAAGCTTGTCGATAAAACCGTGTTTCATGGGGGGCGGAAAGGGCGGTTTCCGCCGCGTCCGGGGGAAGCTTTCCGGAGCTGGTCTGGAGTTCCGGCTCATGATCGCATATGCTTGCATTAATGCCGAATGCCGGGTGAATCGTGATCCTTTTCAGGTTCTTTGCGTTGATTTTCCTCTTCTTCGCCTTTCATGCGAATGCAAGGGTGTTGCGCGTGGTCACCGACGACAATTATCCGCCCTACCTGTTCCTCGATCAGGGCGGCAAGCCCCAGGGATACGAGGCGGATCTGTGGAAACTTTGGGAGAAGAAAACCGGCATCCGGGTGGAACTCGCTGCAACCGATTGGGCCAGCGCCCAGAAGGCAGTTCTCGACGGTCGGGCCGATGTCATCGACATGATTTTCAAGACGCCCAGGCGTGAGCTCCATTATGATTTCTCCCCTCCCTATGCGAAGCTCAGGATCTCGATCTACGCCGATTCCTCTCTTGCCGGCATACAGAATGCAGCCACCCTGAGGGGATTCGTGGTCGGCGTCGAAAAGGGCGATGCCTGCGAGGAGAAGCTGCAGGACCTGGGCGTTCACGATCTCAGGCTGTTCCAGGGGTATGCCGACATGATCAAAGCTGCCGAGTCGAACGAAATCAGGATCTTCTGCATGGACGAATTTCCTGCAGCCTATTACCTTTACCGTTTCCGCAAACAGAAGCAGTTCGTGCGGGCTTTCAATTTCTATCAGGGAGAATTCAGGCGCGCGGTGCGGAAGGGGGACAGGGCTACGCTCGAAGAAGTCTAAAGGGGCATGGCATTGATCACCCCGGAGGAGAAAAATGCGCTGCGGGAGAAATGGATGGGGCATCCGGTCGGATTTCGCAGCTATACCCGATACCTGGGGTATTTCCTGCTTTCTTCGAGTATTGTCGGCCTCATCATGCTGCTCTGGATCAGAAGCCTGATGGGGGCTGTGAAAAGAAGGACAAGGGAACTGGAAAACGAGAAGGCGCAACTGCGCACACTGATCGACAACAGTCCGGATCTCGTCGTGCTCAAGGACAGAAAGGGAGTCTATATCGCCTGCAACGGGCAGGCTGCGCGCCTCATGGGGAGCAGTCCAGAACAGGTTGCCGGAAAAACCGACGACGACTTTTTCTCCAGGGAGGTTTCCGAATCCTTTCGCGAGAACGACAGGCTGGCGATCGAAGCCGGAGGGGACAGGGTCAACGAGGAGTGGGTGACCTTTCCGGATACGGGGGAGAAGCGACTACTGGAAGTGATCAAGACGCCGGTGATGGGGGAGCGGGGGGAGGCGATCGGGGTGCTCGGCGTGGGCAGAGACATCACCGAGAGAAGGAAAAACGAGGAGAAGCTCAGGGAACAGGACGAACTTCTCAGGGAAATGAGCGCGCTCACCCATTCCGGCGCATGGGGATTCGACCCGCAGACGGGCAAGGGGGATTGGACGGAGGAGGTCGCGAAAATCCACGAAGTCGACCCTTCGACAGGGACGAGCATGGATTTCGGGCTCGGTTTTTTCCATGGGGAGCATCGCGCGAAAATCGAGGCTGCGGTGAAGGAAGCAGTGGAAAAAGGCACCCCCTACGACCTCGAACTCGAAATGATCACCGCAAGAGGAAACCGGAAATGGGTGAGGACGATTTGTCACCCTGTGGTGCGGGATGGCAAGGTTTTGAAGGTGCGTGGCTCGATCCAGGACATCACCGACAGGAAAATGTCGAATGATCTGATCTGGAGGCAGGCGAATTACGATTCCCTCACCAATCTTCCGAACCGGCGTCTTTTCCAGGACAGGCTGGATCAGGACATCCTGAAGGCGAGTCGCAGCGATTCCAGAATCGCCGTGCTTTTCCTCGACATAGACCGTTTTCGAGAAATCAACGAATCCATGGGGCATGCCATGGGAGATTCCCTGCTCGTAGAGGCAGCCAGCAGGATCGGAAACTGTCTGAAAAATCCCGATACGCTGGCGAGACTCGGCGGAGACGAGTTCGCTGTGATCCTGGAAAACTTCGGGGAAATGGTCCATCTGGACCTGATGGCAAGGGAAATCATCCGTCAGTTTTCAGAGCCGTTCGATTTCGGAGGCGGCAATGTGGCCTATGTATCGGTCAGCATCGGCATCACGATCTTTCCCCAGGACGGCAGGGAAGTCGGTGAACTGATGAAAAATGCCGAGCAGGCGATGTATTCGGCCAAGGAGGAAAAGCGCAGCCATTTCGGCTATTTCACCTCGACCATGCACAGCGAGGTCAGCGAGAGACTTTCCCTCACCAACGATCTCAGGCAGGCGTTGTCCAACGGTGAGCTGGTGTTGCACTTCCAGCCCATCGTGGCGATGCAGGGCAGTCTGATCGGCAAGGCGGAAGTTCTGCTGAGATGGAATCATCCGAAGCGGGGGCTGGTTTCACCGGAAAGCTTCATTCCGCTTGCCGAGGAGACCGGCCTCATCGTCGATATCGGGGAATGGGTGTTCGCGCGCGCCATCGAAAGCATCCTGCGCTGGAAGGATCGCTTCGGACGCATCATCGAACTCAGCGTCAACAAGTCTCCCCTGCAGTTCGAGTTCGGGCAGAGCTATCCATGGATGGATCAGCTCGAAGATGCAGGACTTCCGGGCGGCAGCATCACCGTGGAAATCACCGAGGGCCTGCTCATCCGCGATTCTGAAAAGGTCAGAAACCGCCTGATCGAATTCAGGAACCAGGGAATCGAGGTTTCGATCGACGATTTCGGCACCGGATTTTCCTCTCTTTCCTATCTCCGCCAGTTTCACATCGATTATCTCAAGATAGACAAATCCTTCGTGAAAGGACTGGCGGAAGACGAAAGCGATCGCGCGCTTGCCGAGGCGATCGTGGTGATGGCGCACAAGCTCGGGATTCGCACCATCGCCGAAGGAGTGGAAACCGAATTGCAGCGGCAAATCCTGGAAGGATTCGGCTGCGATTATTTCCAGGGTTATCTGTTTTCGCGTCCGGTCCCGGCGTCGGAATTCGAGAATCTGCTCTGATCCGGACCCGAATCCGCATCTTGCGCCCCGGACTTGACTTCCTGGGCGGAATGGATCATGATCAGATGGTGTACGTGAATAAAATTAGATGGTTAGGAGGTATCCATGCTCCCTGGACAGCCGGCTGTTGCGGATATCGGCGAAATGCCGGATCTGCCCGAATATCGCACGCTCAATGCCTATCTCGAGGCCGTTGCAAAGGAATTCGAGCGCACCGGGGAGACCTTCAGTCATGAGCATTTTTCCGAAAGGGAATTGCTGCAAAACGGAATCCCGTGATCCGGGTCGGCAGGCTCCATTCCAGCTAGAATTCGTTTCTCCACCTCCTCAACACTGAAAACACTTCTGCCGATGCGGAAAGGGTTTTACCGCAATGTCTCGCGGCCATGCGCATCACGGCGGGATCCTCGCAGCGCAGGAAGGGATTGGTCCTCTTTTCCAGCCCGATGGTCGAAGGCAGGGTGGGGATTCCCTGTCTGTCCAGCCTTTCGTCTTCTTCCTTCCTCGCCGGCAGGTCGGGGTTTTCAGGTTCCACTTCCAGGGCGAAGCGCAGATTGAGCAGGGTGTATTCGTGCGCGGCGTACACCCGGGTTGCTTCGGGAAGTGCCGCCAGCCTGGAAAGGGATGCATGCATTTCCTCCATGGTTCCCTCGAACACCCTTCCGCAACCGCAGCCGAACAGGGTGTCGCCGCAGAAAAGCGCGCCTTCTCCGAAGTAGGCGATGTGGCCGGAAGTATGGCCGGGAAGGTCCATCACGACAAAGCTCGCGCCGATTTCTTCGAACCGCACGAGATCTCCTTCGGATACCGGATGGGTCATGGCGGGGATCTTTTCCCGCGCGGGGCCGTAGACCGGGCAGCCATGTTGCTTCGACAGGGCCAGGTTTCCGCCGACATGATCTTGATGATGGTGGGTGCAAAGGATCGCCACGAGTTCGAGCTTGCGCTCTTCGAGATATTCCTGCAGCGCACCGGCATCCCCCGGGTCCACGGCCACTGCATACTGATTATTTCCGATGACCCAGATATAATTGTCCCTGAAGGCGGGAACCGGTTCGACGAGCACCATCTTTTCGAATCCTGTTTCAAAATCGGATTATAGACCGGCAGAGGGAAGATGAACTGTTTCGAAGAATGGCTCGAGACGCCGCTCGGACAATACCTGCTGGAGAAGGAATACGATTTTTATGACCGGTCGGTGGGGGATATATTCGGATTCCATGCCGTTCAGCTCGGACTTCCCTGTCACGATTTCCTGAGGACGAGCCGCATTCCGCTCCGGCTGAAAGCGGCTTCCTGTTCGTCGGAAATCGCAGTGGATTATTTCAACCTGCCGTTCGCATCCGACAGTCTCGATCTGGTATTGCTGCCCCATCTGCTCGAATTCAGCTGCAATCCGCATCAGATTCTCCGTGAGGTGGAAAGGGTGATGCGACCGGAAGGGAAGGTCATCCTGAGCGGATTCAATCCCTTCAGCCTTTGGGGGATGCGCAGGTTGTTTCCGGAGTCGTCCATGGAGCCGCCGTGGAACGGAAATTTCATTTCGCTTCCCAGGCTGAAGGACTGGTATGCGCTGCTCGGTCTGGAGGTTTCTTCGGGTAAGCTGGGATGCTACAGACCGCCTTTCGACCAGGAGAAGTGGCTCTCGCGCTTCGACTTCATGGAAAAAGCGGGAGACAGATGGTGGCCGGTGTCGGGAGGCGTGTATTTTCTCGTCGCGATCAAAAGGGTGAGATGCATGACGCTGTTGCG
The DNA here is from genome assembly GCA_013044025.1 of Burkholderiales bacterium. Lineage (GTDB taxonomy): Bacteria > Pseudomonadota > Gammaproteobacteria > Burkholderiales > JABEVD01 > JABEVD01. The sequence continues at coordinate 12,564 of JABEVD010000153.1, read as the reverse complement.
GCCGAGCTGGAAGGATGTCGTGGCGCAGAAGCGGCTTGCGCCCGCAGTGAAAAAGTTCAACAAGCCGCCGTGCAGGAAATCGAAATGACGGAGTGGGTGGAAATCTATACGGATGGAGCATGCAAGGGCAATCCCGGGGTGGGGGGCTGGGGGGCGCTTTTGCGCCAGGGCGCGCATCGCAAGGAGCTTTTTGGCGGTGAAGCGCAGACCACCAACAACCGCATGGAACTCCTTGCCGTGATCCGCGCGCTCGAAGCGCTCAAGCGCAGCGTGAAAATCAGGCTGCATACCGATTCCAAATACGTGCAACAGGGAATCAGTACATGGATTCACGACTGGAAAAGACGCGGCTGGAAAACCGCGAGCAAACAACCTGTGAAGAATGAGGATCTTTGGCGCGAGCTGGACAGGCTGGCTGCGATGCACGAGATCGAATGGCTCTGGGTCAAGGGACACAGCGGGCACGAGGGGAACGAAACCGCAGACAGGCTGGCGAACAGGGGGGTGGAAATGGTGCTGGAAGGAAAGCGATGAGACAGATTTTTCTCGACACGGAAACCACCGGGCTCGACCCGAAACAGGGGCACAGGGTGGTCGAGGTCGCCGGAGTGGAGATGTTCAACAGAAGGCTCACCGGCAAACATTTTCACCGCTATCTCAATCCCGAAAGGGAAATGGATGCAAGAGCGCAGGAAATCCACGGCCTTTCCGACGATTTTCTCGCAGACAAGCCCAAATTCAGGGAAATCGCTCAGGAATTCCTGGAATTCGTATCCGGCTCGGAACTCGTCATCCACAATGCACCTTTCGATGTTTCCTTTCTGGATTCCGAACTCGGTCTGGTCGGCATGCCGCAAATCAGGAATCATTGCCCGAATGTGGTGGATACCCTGGCGCTCGCCAAGGAGCTTCATCCGGGAAAAAGAAACAACCTCGACGCGCTTTGCGAGCGCTACGGCGTGAACCATTCGAAGCGCACGCTGCACGGTGCGCTGCTCGACGCGGAGCTTCTTGCCGAGGTCTATCTCGCCATGACCCGGGGTCAGGAAACCCTGGTGATCGAACTCGACGGGGCGGGTCCTGCGGGCGGAGAAGCGTTCACTTTCGAGCGCATGCTGGTGGTGTTGCGGGCAAGCGAGGCTGAACTTGCGGCTCACCATGCGCTGCTGGAAGAGATCGACAAGGCGAGCCGCGGAGGCTGCATCTGGAAGTCCGCCCCGGCTGCCTGATCGCATTTTCCGATTCTGGATTAAAGCAAAATCGGGTATGATTACGCCATTTTATCCGGGTTTTTCTTATGAAAATCACCTTTCTTGAATTCGAGCAGCCGATTGCCGAGCTGGAGAGCAAGATCGAAGAGCTGCGTTATGTTCAGGATGATTCGGCGGTGGATATCTCCGAGGAGATCGCCCGTCTGCAGAAAAAGAATCAGGAGCTGACCCGAAACATTTATGCCAAACTCAATGCCTGGCAGATCTCCCAGGTCGCGAGGCATCCGCAGCGCCCCTACACGCTGGATTACGTCCAGCATCTCTTCACCGATTTCGAGGAACTGCATGGGGATCGCGCCTTCGCTGACGATCATGCCATCGTGGGCGGGGTGGCGAGGTTCAACGGTCAGCCCGTCGTGGTGATCGGTCACCAGAAGGGCAGGGACACCAAGGAAAAGATTTACCGGAATTTCGGAATGCCTCGTCCGGAAGGATACCGGAAAGCGCTCAGGCTGATGCGGCTTGCGGAGAAATTCGGCATGCCGATCTTTACCTTCATTGATACCCCGGGCGCCTATCCTGGCATCGGTGCGGAAGAGCGAGGGCAGTCTGAAGCGATCGGGCGCAATCTGTTCGTGATGGCAGAACTCGGGGTTCCCATCGTCAGCACCATCATCGGGGAGGGCGGTTCCGGCGGCGCGCTTGCGATCGCAGTGGGCGATGCGTTGCTGATGTTGCAGTATTCGACCTACTCGGTGATTTCTCCGGAAGGTTGCGCATCGATCCTGTGGAAAAGCGCGGACAATGCATCCATCGCAGCCGAAGCGCTCGGCATCACGGCAACCCGCCTCAAGACGCTCGGTCTGGTCGACAGGGTGGTGCCCGAGCCGCTTGGCGGCGCGCATCGGGATTACAGCGCCATGATGCTCTCGATGAAGTCTGCGTTGCAGGACGCGCTTGCCCAGGTGCAGTCGAAATCCGTCGACGCGATGCTGAAGGCGCGTTATGAGCGGATCATGAATTATGGCAAATTCAAGGAAGTCGAGCCGGGTTGATCTTTCCCGGCTCGTCGCTTCGCTGCCCGCCTCGCAGGGCGAAAGAGTCGTTCTCGGTCTGAGCGGCGGGCTCGACTCGGTCGTATTGCTGCACATCCTGAAGGATCTTTCCGCGAAGAGCGGATTTTCCCTGTCCTGCGTGCATGTCCATCACGGAATCAGTCCGAATGCAGGATGTTGGGCGAAGTTTTGTGAAGATCTATGCAATTCCCTGGATGTGCCGATCTACATCGAACAGGTGGACATCTCCCCTCATCTTTCAAAAGGCGTGGAAGCGGCAGCGCGAAGCGCGCGTTACGAGGTTTTTGGCAGGGTGAATGCGGACTTTCTGGCCCTCGCTCATCATCGCGACGATCAGGCCGAGACCGTGCTGTTGCAGTTGTTTCGCGGGAGTGGGGTGAAAGGGCTTTCGGCCATGGGGGAAGCGACTTCCTTTGGAGCCGCGAGGCTCGTCCGCCCCCTGCTTCGCGCGTCCAGAGAAGATCTCGAGCAATATGCGAAAACCCGGCAACTTCGCTGGGTCGAAGACGAGAGCAACCATGATCCCCGCTTCGACCGGAATTTTCTGCGCCGCGAAGTGCTGCCGCTGGTCGCGGATCGTTATCCTTCGTGCAGGGAAACGCTGGCCCGTGCCAGCGCTCATTTTCGCGAGGCTTCCGAACTCATGGAAGAGCTCGCGAGAATCGATGCAAATGGCGCGATCCAAGCCGGGAGGCTGAAAATGCATGCGCTTGCCGATCTTTCCCCGGCCAGGGCGAAAAACCTGATGCGCCATTACCTGGAGCAATTCGGCGTGAGGATGCCTTCGGCTGCGCGCCTCGAGGAAATGCTGAAGCAGTTGAGAACGGCGCGGCCGGATGCGTCGATCGCCATTCGGCATGACGGAATGGAAGTGCGCAGCTATCGGGGGTGGGTGCATGTCGTGCCGGAAAGGGAAAATCCGGGAGGGTTGGAAGTTCCGATCCTGCAGCCGCTCCCGACCGGGATTCCCGAGCTTTCCGGGGTTCTTCATTTCGAAGCGGCCGAAGGAGGGCTCGATCCGCGGATGTTTCCTTTCGTGGTGAGAACGAGAAGGGGTGGCGAGCGTCTCCGTCTTCATTCCGATGGTCCTGCCCGGAGTCTCAAGAACCTTTTTCAGGAATCCGCAATTCCTCCCTGGCAGCGCAAGCGGCTTCCTCTTCTGTTTCGCGGGGATCGCCTTGTGTGGGTGCCGGGAATCGGCATGGATCCGGAGTGTCGGGTGAAAGGCGTCGGGATCCTGCCCGTGTGGAAGCCTTTTCCTGCCGAATCCGAGACATTGCTCGCCGAGCCATGATAAAATCCCATACTTTAATCGATTACCCATTCTGGAGAACTCATGGCTGTTGAACGTACCCTTTCCATCATCAAACCCGATGCCGTGGCCAAGAACGTGATCGGGAAGATCATTTCCCGCTTCGAAGACAACGGGCTGAAGATCGCTGCAGCGCGCATGCAGCTTCTTTCGCAATCCGAAGCGGAAGGGTTCTATGCGGTACATCGCTAGCGTCCTTTCTTCGGCGATCTGGTGAAATTCATGATTTCCGGCCCCGTGATGATCATGGTCCTGGAAGGAGAAGATGCGATCCTGAAGAATCGCACGCTGATGGGCGCCACCGATCCCAGGAAGGCAGAGCCCGGAACCATTCGCGCCGATTTCGCTGAAAGCATCGACGCCAATGCGGTTCATGGTTCGGATGCCCCCGAGACTGCAGCGGTAGAAATTTCCTATTTCTTCCCGTCGCTTTCGGTATATTCCCGCTGATGACGGTAAACCTGCTCGGTCTCGACTCCGAAAAACTCGCCGGCTTCGTTGCCGAAATCGGCGAGAAGCCTTTTCGTGCGAGGCAGTTGCTGAGATGGATCCATCATTTCGGGGAAAACGATTTTTCCAGGATGACCGATCTCGCAAAAAGCTTCAGGGAGAAGCTGGCCGGGCAGGCGCAAATCAGTGTTCCCGATCTGGTTCGGGGGCAGGACGCTTCCGACGGAACGAAAAAATGGCTGCTCTCGGTTGGAGGGGGTAACGCCATCGAAACCGTTTTCATTCCGGAATCCGGAAGAGGGACGCTTTGCATTTCCAGTCAGGTCGGATGCGCCCTCGAATGCAGTTTCTGTTCGACGGGCAGGCAGGGTTTCAATCGCAACCTTTCCGCTGACGAGATCATCGGTCAGTTGTGGTGGGCGAACCGGGCTCTGGGACGCGATCCTGCCGGGGAGCGCATCATCAGCAATGTCGTGATGATGGGAATGGGCGAGCCGCTGCTCAATTTCGAAAACGTGGTGACCGCACTCAACCTGATGCTGGACGATTCGGCCTACGGACTGTCCAGGCGCCGCGTGACGGTGAGCACTTCAGGCGTGGTGCCGGCCATGGACAGGCTGGCAGAGCGCTGCCCGGTTGCGCTGGCGGTTTCGCTTCACGCGCCGAACGATGCGTTGCGCGATGTGCTCGTTCCGCTCAACAAAAAATACCCCCTTTCCGAACTGATGGCTGCATGCAGACGCTATATCGTGCATGCGCCGCGCGATTTCATCACTTTCGAATATGTCATGATCGACGGCATCAACGATACCGTCGGCCATGCGCGCCAACTCGTCCGCCTGGTCGAGGAGGTTCCCTGCAAGTTCAACCTGATTCCCTTCAATCCCTTTCCCGGTTCGGATTACAGGCGCTCCAGCGATGCTTCGATCGAGCGTTTCCGGGGGATTCTCAACGAGGCGGGAATCGTCGTCACCACGAGAAGAACCAGGGGAGACGACATCGACGCTGCCTGCGGACAACTTGCAGGTCAGGTTCGCGACAAGACCAAACGAAGCGGAGTCGCCGCGTGAAAAGACTGTTCCCGATCGTCCTGTTCTTCCTGGCCGGATGCGCCGGGCAATCCGTTCAGCCCGATGGCGGGCAGACGCATGCAAGAAGCAGCGCAGCGGTGCATACCGAACTGGGCGCGGGATATTACAGTCGTCACCAGTATGCCGTGGCGCTTTCCGAACTCCGGGATGCAATCAGGGCGGATTCCACCTATGCTCCGGCATACAATGTGCTCGGACTGGTGTACATGGATCTGAAGGAAAATCGCAAGGCGAAAGACAATTTCGAGCGCGCGCTCGATCTGAGCCCGCAGGATTCGGACATCAACAACAATTACGGATGGTTCCTCTGTCAGCACGGACAGCCGAAGGAATCGATCAAGAAATTCCTGACTGCGCTCGCCAACCCGCTTTATGCCACACCGGAAATCGCTTATCTCAATGCCGGAATCTGCTCGGAAAAGGCAGGGGAGGACGCAAAAGCGCTCGAGTATTACCGGCAGGTGTTGCAGATCCGTCCGGGTTTTCCGCGCGCGAATCTGGGTCTGGCCAGCGTCGATTACAGGCAGGGACGCTATGAAGCGGCGAGGAAACATCTCCTGGAATACATGAAAGCGGCGGAACCCACCGCGCAAAGCCTGCTGCTCGGAGTGAGGATTGCGGCCAAGCTCGGGGATTCCGATGCGCAAGCCGATTATGCCACCCAGTTGAGAAACCGTTTCCCGGATTCACAGGAAGCGGGCGAAATTCAGAACGGGAACGAATGATGGAGGAGATCGACAAGCCTGGTTCCATCCTGCGTGCGGAACGCGAAAGGCAGGGGCTCGTCATCGCAGATGTCGTTCCCCATCTGAAGCTTTCCGAAAAGCAGGTCGAGGCGCTGGAAAACGACGATTACGCGGCCCTGCCCGGGGATGTGTTCGTGCGCGGATTCATCCGCAATTATGCCAGAATGTTGCAGATCGATCCCGAGCCGCTCCTGAATACGGTTCGCGAGAATCTTCCGCAAAAAACCGAGATCCAGCCTCCCCGTGACGTGGGCATTCCCTTTTCTACAGGCGCGAAAAGGAACTGGATCCATTATGCGATCGCGCTCGTGCTGATCGCTTTTTCCGTTCTCGGCTATCAGATCTACCGAGGCGGGCATCCGGGGGCGGTCAAACCGGTTCCTGCGGAAAAGCCGGCGATTTCGCTACCCCTGCCCAAACCGGTCGCTGAACCCGTTGCGCCTGCGCCGCAGCCATTGGAGAAGAATCCGGCATCCGCGCCGGTTCCCGTTCCAAGAGAAAAAGCGCCGGCTTCGGCAGCATCTGCGGTTTCCGCGGCGCCCGCGCAACCGGTCGTCGGCCAGGGCCCGATCCGTCTCGTGTTTTCCGCCCCATCCTGGGTGCAAATCAGGGACAAGGGCGGCAGGCTCATTTATTCGAAACTCGGACAGGCCGGCACGGAACAGCAGGTTTCCGGAATCCCTCCCTTCCTGCTCACCATCGGCAATGCCCATCAGGTGAAGCTTTATTACAAGGGGAGCGAAGTGGATCTTGCTTCCCATACCAGGATCGATGTGGCGCACCTCACGCTTCAGTAGAACATGAAACCCATTCGCAGAATTTCCAGGAAAGTCAGGGTAGGCAATGTCCATGTCGGGGGGGATGCCCCCGTCGTGGTGCAATCGATGACCAATACCGATACGGCCGATTGGGCTGCGACTGCCGCCCAGGCGGCCGAGCTTTCGCGAGCCGGCTCAGAGATCGTGCGCATCACCGTCAATACCGTGGAAGCCGCCGCCGCCGTACCGAAAATACGGGAATCGCTCGATGTCATGGGTTGTCCCGTTCCCCTGGTGGGCGACTTCCATTTCAACGGGCACAGGCTGCTTTCCCAATATCCGGAATGCGCGATGGCGCTCGCCAAGTTCAGGATCAATCCGGGCAATGTCGGTGCCGGAAAAAAACGCGACGAGCAGTTCGCGACCATGATCGAAATGGCCTGCCGCTATGAAAAGCCGGTCAGGATCGGCGTCAACTGGGGAAGCCTGGATCCGCAGTTGCTAGCCAGGATGATGGACGAAAACGCCGGAAGGATGCAGCCGCTGTCCAACGAGGAAGTGCAGCGTGAGGCGCTGATCGAGTCCGCATTGTCCAGCGCAGCGAAAGCGGTCGATCTGGGGCTTTCTCCGGACAGCATCATCCTTTCCTGCAAGGTGAGCGGGGTGCAGGATCTCATCACGGTCTACACCGATCTCGCATCTCGTTGCGATTATCCCCTGCATCTCGGTCTCACCGAGGCGGGAATGGGATCGAAGGGGATCGTTGCGTCCACCGCAGCGCTCGCAGTGTTGCTGCAGAGTGGAATCGGGGACACGATCCGGATTTCGCTCACACCCGAGCCGGGCGGGGACAGGACCCTGGAAGTCCTGGTGGCGCAGGAAATCCTGCAGACCATGGGGCTGCGCTCCTTCACCCCGCTGGTGACCGCCTGTCCGGGATGCGGCAGGACGACCAGCACCCTGTTCCAGGAGCTTGCCAGGGATACCCAGGCCTATCTCAGGAACATGATGCCGCAATGGCGAGGCAGTTACCCCGGCGTGGAGGAGATGAACGTGGCGGTCATGGGGTGCGTGGTGAACGGCCCGGGCGAAAGCAAGCTTGCCAATATCGGCATCAGTCTTCCCGGTTCCGGGGAAAACCCGGCAGCCCCGGTCTACGAGGACGGAGTGAAGACCGTGACGCTGAAAGGCGAGCACATCGCCCGGGAATTCCAGTCCCTGATCGAAGAATATGTCAAAAGGAAATACAAAGCGCAATGAGCGATAGGATTCAGGCGATCAGGGGGATGAACGACATCCTGCCGGAGGATGCGCATTGGTGGACGTTTTTCGAAAATACGGTGGCCGAATGGCTCGCGGCCTACGGCTACCGGACCATCAGGATGCCGATCCTGGAACAGACCGCCCTGTTCAAGCGGTCGATCGGGGAAGTCACCGACATCGTCGAAAAGGAAATGTACACTTTCGAGGACAAGCTGAACGGCGAGCAACTCACGCTTCGCCCGGAAGGAACCGCCTCGTGCGTCCGCGCAGTCTTGCAGCACAATCTGCTCTATCCCGGACCGTTGCGGCTCGCCTATAGCGGACCGATGTTCCGTCACGAGCGCCCGCAGAAGGGACGTTATCGTCAGTTCCACCAGATCGGAGTGGAAGCGCTCGGTTTCGATGGGCCGGACATCGATGCGGAACAGATCATGATGGCCGCAAGACTCTGGAAAGCGCTCGGCATTTCAGGTTTGCGGCTGGAAATCAATTCCCTTGGAGACGCAGCTTCGCGTGCGATCCACCGTGGCAAGCTGATCCGTCATTTCGAGGCGCATTCGGAAATCCTCGACGAGGATGCGAAAAGAAGGCTGTACAGCAATCTGCTCAGGATTCTCGACACCAAGAATCCGGCTTTGCAGGAAATGGTCCAGAGCGCCCCGCGGCTCATCGACGAACTGGACGAGGATTCGCTTCGACATTTCGATGGACTGAAATCCATTCTGGAAGAGGTCGGAATCGCCGATGCGATCAACCCTCGCCTGGTGAGGGGGCTCGATTATTACAACCGGACCGTTTTCGAATGGGTCACCGACAGGCTGGGCGCGCAGGGAACGGTGTGCGCAGGTGGCCGCTACGATGGGCTCATCGCCCAGATCGGCGGAAAGCCTGCTCCTGCCTGCGGTTTTGCCATCGGAATCGAACGCATTCTTTCGCTCATCCAGGAAGACAATCCCGGGGTGTCCGCGCAATCCTGCGATCTCTACCTGGTGCATCAGGGGGAGAGGGCTTCCAGATTCGCGGTCATCGCCTCCGAATATCTTCGGGACAACGGCTATTCCGTGGTGCTGCATTGCGGCGGGGGAAGCTTCAAGTCGCAGATGAAGAAGGCGGATGCGAGCGGCGCGAGATTTGCAGCCATCATCGGGGAAGACGAGGCGGGCAGTTCCGAAATCGGATTGAAATCCCTGCGCACGGAAATGGAGCAGGTCAGGATGGGACTCGCGGACGCGGTCGTCTGGCTGCGAACACAAATAATTTGAGGAAGGCATATGTACGATCCGGACGAACAGCAGCAGCTCGATGACATCAAGAAATGGTTCAAGCGCCATGGGAAGAAAATGGCAGCCTTGCTGGCGGTCGCGCTCATTTCCCTCTCTGGCGTGCTGGGCTACAAGAATTACCAGCACGGACAGGAAGAAAAGGCTTCCGCGATGTACGATTCCCTGGTGAAGATGGACGCAGGCGACCTCAAGAAAGTGAGGCTCGCCGCTTCGGCCATCGTGGAATCCTATCCGAAGACCCCGTATGCGGCGCGCTCCGCAATGTACATGGCGACGCTCGACTTCGGATCGGGTGATCTGAACGATGCCAGGCTGCAGTTGCAATGGGTGCTGGACCATGCTGCAGAGCCTGACTTGAAGGACATCGCGAGATTGAGGTTCGCGCGGGTTCTCTTCGACGAAAACAAGTATCAGGATGCGTTTGCCATGCTGGACACAAAGCACAACGATGCCTACGACGGTCTTTATTCGGATCTGAAGGGGGACATTTACCTTGCGCAGGGCAAGCGCGAAGAGGCGAGGAGCGCCTATCTCATGGCGCTCAACAAATCCGATGCGGGCAACGCTTTCCACAACTATCTGCAGATCAAACTGGAATCCACCGGGGGCGCAAAATGAAGGCCAGATATCTCGTTCCTTTCCTGTTCCTTGGCCTTGCCGGCTGCTCGAGTCTCGGCAACAAGCTGGGATTGAGTTCCTCGGCGCCATCCCTGCCCAGCATCAGCCAGAAATTCAGGCCGCTCATCCTGTGGAAGGACAATCTGGGCACCATGGGGGATTCCGTGCTGGTTCCCGCAGTCGATCACGGCGCGATCTTCGCTGCATCCGGTGACGGAAAGCTCAGCAGGATCGAGGGCTTGCGCGGCAAGGAAATCTGGAAAATCGATACCGGCAGCCAGCTTACCGCCGGGGTGGGCATCGGTGACGGTCTGGTCATGGTGGGCAGCAAGGACGGCGAAGTGATGGCTTTCGACGAATCCGGAAAGCAGAAGTGGAAATTCGAGATCAAGGGCGAATTGCTCAGCCCTCCCCAGGCGGATGACGGGATCGCTGTGGTGAGAGTCGGCGACGGCAGGATATTCGGCATCGACGACGAGACCGGCAAGCAGAAATGGGTGTACCAGTTCAACGTTCCTCCGCTTTCGGTGCGCAACTATGCCGGCGTGGTGGTCTCGCAAGGGTCGGTGTATGCCGGATTCGCGGGAGGCAAGCTGGTTTCCCTGGATCTCAAGACCGGCGCGGTCGCGTGGGAGTCGACGGTTGCGCTTCCGCATGGAACCACCGAGCTCGAGCGGATCGCGGACGTGACCAGCCTTCCCGTCGTTGACGAACTCCAGGTCTGCGCAGTCGCTTTCCAGGGAAAGCTGTCCTGTTTCGATATCGGCAAGGGCGAGCTGATCTGGTCGAGGGACATCGCCAGCCATGCGGGAATGACGGTCAGCAAGCGCAGCTTTTTCGTGAGCGATCAGCAGGATGACGTGCTGAGCCTGGACAGCGGATCGGGGATTCCGGCCTGGAAGCAGATCGGCCTTTCCGGACGCGAGATCACTGCGCCCTACGCACAGGACAATTACGTGGTGGTCGGAGACCGCTACGGCTATGTGCATTTCATGAGCAGGGCGGACGGAGAACTGGTGGCAAGGACCGATACCGACGGCAGCGCGATCCGCGCCCATCCCGTTTATCTCAACAGCGATGTGTTCCTGGTCCAGACGGTCAAGGGACATCTCTATGCAATGTCGGCGCCATAATCGATGAAACCTACTCTTGTCATCGTGGGCAGACCGAATGTCGGCAAATCCACGCTATTCAACAGACTGACCCGCAGCCGGGATGCGATCGTCGCCGATTTTCCGGGTCTCACCCGGGATCGTCATTACGGCCATGGACGGGTCGGCGAAAAGCCCTATCTCGTCGTCGATACCGGCGGATTCGAGCCGGTGGCGAAGGATGGCATCCTGCATGAAATGGCTCGCCAAACCACGCAGGCGATCGACGAAGCGGACGTCGTGGTGTTCATGGTCGACGGTCGCGACGGTTTGACTTCGCAGGACCGTGTGATCGGCGAGACGCTCAGAAAGGCCGGGCGCCCGGTTTTCCTCGTCGTGAACAAGACCGAGGGCATGCAGCGCCATGTGGTCGCAGCGGAATTCCATGAACTGGGGCTGGGCGATCCGCTGGCGATTTCTTCCGCGCACGGAGACAATGTTCGCGATCTCATGGAACTGATCCTGGACGGATTTCCCGAAGAGGACGAAATGCCGGAGCTCGATCGGGGCCCCCGCGTCGCCATCGTGGGCAGACCCAATGCGGGAAAATCCACCCTGGTGAATGCGCTGCTCGGCGAAGAGCGGGTGATCGCTTTCGATCAGCCCGGGACCACCCGGGACAGCATCGAGGTCGAATTCGAGCGGGGAGGGAGGCGTTATACCCTGATCGACACGGCTGGGATCAGGCGTCGCGGCAAGGTATTCGAAGCCATCGAGAAGTTTTCGGTGATCAAGACGCTGCAGGCGGTGGAAGACTCCAATGTGGCGATTCTGGTGCTGGATGCGAAGGCGGACATTTCGGATCAGGATGCGCATATCGCCGGATTCATTCTGGAATCCGGAAGATCTCTCGTGATCGCGGTCAATAAATGGGACGGGCTTCCCCCTGTGGATCGCGAGACGGTGAAGCGGAATATCGCCAGGAAGCTCAATTTCACCGGATTCGCCGCCATCCATTACATCTCCGCGCTGCAGGGCGCAGGGCTCGATTCGTTGATGAGATCCGTCAACGAGGCGCATGCTGCGGCAATGGCGAAGCTTTCCACGCCGAAACTCACCCGTCTCCTGATCGCCGCAGTGGAAAAGCAGTCTCCGCCCAGGATCGGCACTTTCCGCCCCAAACTGCGCTATGCGCATCAGGGCGGCATGAATCCGCCGATCATCGTGATTCACGGCACTTCCCTCGATCAGGTCCCGGACAGCTACAAGCGCTATCTGGAAAAAACCTTCCGGGATGCCTTCGACCTGAAAGGAACTCCGCTCAGGGTGGAATTCAAGCAGGGAAAGAACCCCTTCGCGGAAAAAAAGCCTGCTCCGATGACCGAAAGCGAGAAGCGCGCGGCCCATCGCAAGCGTATACTTGGCAGAAAGAAATACGGCTGAGGAACCTTGTGATTCGTTTCCGGTCGAACCTTGAGTTGCATCTGATTCACAAATTTTTAACACATCAGGACCGAGTGGTCTAAAATGTGAACTTGCCAATAATAATTTCCGGAGATATTGATGAGCGCAAAAGGGCAATTACTACAAGATCCATTTCTGAATACCCTGCGTAAGGAACATGTTTCTGTCTCGATCTATCTCGTGAACGGCATCAAGCTGCAG
>JABEVD010000152.1 GCA_013044025.1 Burkholderiales bacterium | reverse complement strand
ATTTTCTTGCCAATTATCTCGGTTGGCGCAGGTTGATCGATCGCAATCGTGGCGCCTTGTCGCCTTCCACCGTCCTGCGCGCCGCTTTGGGAATGTATGCCGTTCAACAAACTACGGTGACATAGCCAAAATTTTTGAATGTGAGCCCCCAGGATCACGCAGGACAGGACATTGAATTTCTTCCTGTGGAAGTTTTTCGCAGCGAACCGACGTCAACGTGCGCTTCCCGGCTCAACGAATCCGGGGCCGACCACAGGCGGCTTCCAGCCCTGACTGGGTACGGCATAATTTTGATTGGGCGCAGCATCGGGCTGTCGCACCCGAGAAGCCTGATTTCCCGAAATGGACCAGGTAGAGGGACCGGAGAAAGTGATCGAGCCTTTGCCTATCGCTGCCAGCCCCCATCCTCCAGGCCCCCAGGTCGTACCGTTGAAACGGATCCGGTTTCCCAGGATGGAAAAACGCCCGCCCTGAGCTCCCCATGACCAGGTCCCGTTCGAATCGATCCGGATCGGATCAGCGGTCTGACATCCTCCAGGAGCCGTCCTGCAGTAATAGTCGCCTGAAGCCAGTGAAGCGCTTCCTGATGAAGGTTTCTGCCAGACCACGTTGCCGTCGAAGGTCAAGGTGTCCGCTCCAATCACTGCAGCCCCCCAACTCGCCAAGGATCCACTCATGAATTCGACCCGACCGTTCCTCACCCGGTATTGCCCCGAGCTTCCTCCCCATCCCCAGTTGCCGTTCGATTGCAGGCGCAATTCGGTCTGGGTATCGCACGGCCCTCCCCGCATCGACTTGCACACATAATTGCCCGCCACCGCACTGTCTCCCGCCGTGCCGTATCGGCCATTTTCCTGTCTATGCTGTCTGAGCGCATCCTGGGAAAGCGCCATCCTCCCCGCATCCCTGATGTCGGTATTCAGATCGTAACTGCCGCCGAAACCATAAGCCGATCCGGAAAACGCAAGACACAATGCAAAACATGCGCGATACATTTTCATCTCCCAGGATTCTGTCTCCGATGGATCCATTTTAGACCATGAGCAGCCTTGATCGCATCGGCAGCCCATTTGACGAGCTGATTCATCCCGATGATGGGGAGGACCCCATGTCTTTCCATATCGCATATCCTGCCAGCAAGATGAAAGCGTAAAGCCGATAATCACTTTAACCACCATCAGCACAGAATTTGGCGGACAGTTCCAAAATACCAATATCCGCACAGATCACGCCCCTTCACGACGAATCGGCTGCCGTCGCACCTTTCCACCCGGACGACCAGGTCGATCACCCGACCCGCGCCGGAAAAGCCCATTTCAAATTTACATCCGCCTGATCCTGGATCAGAATAGAAACATCATTTCAGCGCATCATTCTGATGGAAAACTATCACATATTCATCTCCGAACTCGACGCAGCCATGCAGGCCCACCTAGAATGGACCAGAAGGGTTTTGCGTTGCGCCGTGCTGCACATTTCTCCGGGAAGCGACGTGCTGAATCAGGAAGCGCATTCACAGTGCAGATTCGGCAAATGGATCACGCTGAACCATTCCGTTTTCGATGCGCTCGACCCGCACCGGACCGTCGCAATGGAAATATCACACAAGGCCATGCACGACGCCATCCGCAACATCTGCAACAAGGTGCTCGCGGGCAAACCCGGAGTGGAATCCGATCTCGGCGCATTCGAAACCAGCCAGACCCTGCTCGTCTCCCATCTCGCGGAATTCAAGACCCTGCTCGTTCAATCGGATTCGCAACTCGATCCGCTCACCGGACTTCCCTTGCGCCACCGCCTCGAACAGAATTTCGAACTGATGGCAAGACACGCCAGCCGTCACTTCACGATTCCATCCGTGATGATCATCGATCTCGATAAATTCAAGGAAATCAACGACCGTCACGGACACGCGAGCGGCGACCTGGTTCTGAAGGAGGTGGCTTCCCGCATCCGCTACGCATTGCGCGGGGAGGATCAGGTCTACCGTTACGGCGGAGAGGAATTCGTGGTGCTGAGCGAACTCGCCTCCCCTGACGGTGCGGAAATTGCCGTACAGCGCATCCTGGATGCGATCCGCTCCCTCGACCTTTGTTCCGTGGGCGGGGCGGAAATCCACCCGACCGCGACCATCGGCGTCGCGCTGATGCAAAAAGGGGAATCCTTCAAGCATCTCCTGCACAGGGCGGACGTCGCACTTTACGAGGGAAAGGATGCGGGAAGGAACCGCTACGTGATCTCGAAGCCGATCGCATAAAATCCGTTTAGGCCGAATTATGGGAGAATCCATGAATTCCATCGACGTGAACGCGCAAAATTTCGAAAAACAGGTGCTGCAAAGCAGGATCCCGGTGCTGGTCGACTTCTGGGCGCCCTGGTGCGCGCCCTGCAAGATGCTGAAGCCGATCCTGGAAAAGCTTGCCAATGAATACGGGGGGAAATTCCTGCTTGCGAAGCTGAATACCGACGAGAATCCCGAACTTGCCCAGCGCTATCAGGTGAGAGGAATTCCGGACGTGCGGCTTTTCGCGGACGGCGAACCGGTTGACGGATTCACCGGCGTTTTGCCGGAATCCGGGGTGAGAAAATTCCTGGAAAAAGCTATCCCCTCCCCCGCCGAGGAACTGCGCAGGAAGGCTGCAACGCTCCCCCCAGTAGAGGCGAAAACGCTCCTCGTCGAAGCCTTGAGGCTCGATCCAAAAAACGTTCCGGCTAGACTGGATCTGGCCGAGATAGTGGTGGCGGAAGATGAAATCCAGCCCGCGAAAGCGCTGCTCGAGGGAATGGAGGAGAGCGATAGGCTGCTGAAACTTCGCAAGCGCATCGAATTCATCGAGAAAGGGGCCGCGGCGCCGGGAGAGCATGAGCTGCTGGAAATGATCGAAAAAAATCCTCTCGACCCTGAGCCCAGGATGCAGCTCGCCGGACTTCATGCATCGAAACAGCAATACGAGGCTGCGCTCGAACAGCTACTCGAAGTCGTCCGTGTAGACCGGACCCGACAGGAAGCGAGAAGGACGATGCTCTCCATTTTCGAGATCGCACCGCCCGAGCTCGTCTCCCGCTACCGGAAGTTGCTCGCCAGCGCCCTCAACTGAGCGAGGCCATCATCCTCTCGACATAGCGCGCCAGCATGTCGATTTCGAGATTGACGCGGCTGCCCGCATGAATCGATTTCAGCGTGGTCCTCTCGAGGGTATGGGGGATCAGATTGATCTCGAATTCGTCTCCATCCACCCGGTTGACGGTAAGGCTCACGCCGTTCACGGTGATCGATCCCTTGGCCGCGATGTAGCGGGAAAGAGAATGAGGGGCGCGGATCACGAGATGCATGCATTCTCCCACAGGCTCGAAGCGAACCACTTCGCCCACGCCATCCACATGGCCGCTCACGATGTGACCGCCGAGGCGGTCCGAAAGCCTGAGCGCCTTCTCCAGGTTCACTTCGCCTTCGAAACCGATGGTGCAGCGCAATGTCTCTTTCGAGACATCGACTTCGAAAACATTGCCGGAAACCGAAATCGCGGTGAGGCAGACGCCGTTCACCGCGATGCTGTCGCCCAATGCCACGTCCGAAAGATCCAGATCCCCCGAATCGATGGCAAGGCGAACTCCTTCTTCGGCAGGTTGCGAGCGCACTATTTTTCCAATCGATGCGATGATCCCGCTAAACATTCGGCCTCCATATCACTCTCAGATCTTTTCCCACCATTCTCATGTCCAGAATCTCCAGGCTGATTTTCGAATCCATGGTTTCAAGTTCGGGAATACCGAACATGCCGCGCGCGCGGCTTCCCAGCAAGACGGGCGCCATGTAGGCCACGATCTCGTCGACGAGCCCCTCGGACAGCAGCGCGCCGCTCAATGTCTCCCCCGCCTCGACATGCAGTTCGTTGATCCCGCGGCTTCCCAATTCCACCAACAGCGCATGAAGATCCACCCGCCCGTCGTTCCCGGGCAGAAAGAGCACTTCCACGCCTGCCGCTGCAAGACGCTCAGCCTTTTCCCTGTTTCCGGATGCGCAAACCACGATCGCCCCGCCTTCGAGAATTTTCGCGTTTTCCGGAATCCGGAGGCGACTGTCGACGATCACTTTCAATGGTTGACGCGAAGTCTCGATCTGGCGCACATTCATTTGCGGATCGTCGCCAAGCACCGTGCCGATCCCGGTGAGGATCGCGCAGGACCTCGCCCTCAGACGATGCCCGTCGCGCCTTGCAGCCTCACCGGTGATCCAGCGGCTTTCTCCGTTCGATAGCGCGGTCTTCCCGTCCAGGCTCGCGGCGACCTTCAT
>JABEVD010000151.1 GCA_013044025.1 Burkholderiales bacterium | reverse complement strand
CTCCCCTTCGCAATTTCGGATACCGCAACCCACGCATTCAGCACGTGGCTCCAGATGACCCGATATACCCGGTTCAACGATCCGTGTCCCTTCATTTCCTACCCCCTGTTTTTCCATCGAATCTTCCTCCCAGGCCGATCGATGGATAAATTTAATTGGTTTTGCAGAATTTGTTAGTTTAGACCATTTTTCTGGCGCGTATATTCCGAAATAAAAATATTTTAGTGAAAAATGCTTCGGGTGAAAATTCAGCGGCTGCGCATTCTGCGGTAGAGGGTATTGCGACTGATGCCGAGCCTTCTTGCCGCTTCGGAAAGATTGCCACAGCTTTCGGAAATCGCGCGTTCGAGGGCGGCGTCGGAGAGTTCCCTGAGGTTCACCGTCCCTTCCGGACGAGGTTTCGGCATGGAGCGCATTTCGAAAATCAGGTCGTCAGGAAGATGCTTCCAGCCGATTTCCATTTCTTCTGGATCGAGCAGGACGCAGGCCGTTCCGAGCACGTTGGCAAGCTGGCGGATGTTCCCGGGCCAGGAATAGTCTGCGAAAGCGGAAGCCACGGAAGGCTCGATCGAAATCCCGCGCCCCGGAGAAAAACGGTCGAGCAGACGGCAAACCAGCGCGGAAAGATCGGAGCGTTCCCGCAAGGGGGGCAAGGTCAGGGCGAACCCGTTGATCCGGTAATACAGATCCTGACGAAAACGCCCTGCTTCCATTTCCTCCCTGAGGTTCCTGTGGGTTGCGCAGATCAGCTGGAAATCCACCCGGACCGGCGCGCCTCCGCCCAGCGGAACGACCTCCCTCTCCTGCAGCACCCTCAGGAGCCTTGCCTGCTGGGATGGGGGCATGTCGCCGATTTCGTACAGAAAAAGGGTTCCGCCGTGCGCTGCGCGTATTCTGCCCTGGGATCCCTCCTTGCGCGCTCCCGTGAATGCGCCCGGCGCATGGCCGAACAGCTCGGATTCGATCAGGTTTTCGGGAAGGGTCGCGCAATTCAGGGCGACGAAAGGGCCCGAACGCCTGGTTCCCGAATCGTGCACCGCCCTGGCGAACAGGTCCTTGCCCACCCCGGATTCTCCGAGAAGCAGCAGGGAAACCTCCTTTCCCGCCACGCGTCTTGCCTTGTCCAGGACCGATTTCAGGACGGGATCTCCGCTCTCCAGCGCGGCGAGCGCATCCCGGATTTGCACGGGGGAATGAACGACTTTCCTGGAGACGCTCCCTTCCATTTTCACGAAGAGTCTCCTGCCGCTTCTCAGCCGGAAGGGCATGATTTCTCCGGCCCTCCTCCTTCCCCAGTCGAAAAGATCCCCAGGATTCATCTCGATGAGACGCGAAAGCGGGGTCACGCCGAGGTCTGCAGGGAGCAGGCCGAGCAGGGAAAGACCTTCGCGGTTCGCCCCGACGATCCAGCCGTCTTCGGAAAGAGCGGCCACTCCTTCCGCGACGGTGCCGATTCCTTCGGCAAGAGGATGGAAGCGGATTTTCAATGCATTGCCGTGCCTCGCCTCGAACAGGCGGTTCTCGATCATCTGGGCTGCGGCCCGCACCAGGCAGAAAGTATGCGGGTGCCCTGCAACCTGGTCTCCGGAAATGTCGAGCACCCCGAGCAGCCTTCCGTCCGGCGACATCACCGGCGCTGCCGCGCAGGTGAGAAACCCGTTTCTTTCGAGGAAATGTTCGGCCCCGTGCACCACGACAGGAGAAGCTTCTGCAAGCGCAGTCCCGATCGCATTGGTGCCGCGATGGGATTCGCTCCAGGATGCGCCCGGCATCAGGGCCACCCTTCCTGCCCGGTCGAGAAAATCCGCATCCCCCATGGTCTGCAGCACGACCCCGCGGTCGCTGGCGAGGATCACCATGCTCCCTGAATCCTTCATCTGCCCGTGGAGATATTCCATGACGGGCCGCGCATTGGCGACGAATTCCTGCCGTCCGGCCGCCACTCTCGCGATCTGGAAGGAATCGAGGTGGGGGGCATCGAGCAGCCTTCCGACCGGGGATAGGCCCGCATCGAGGCTGCGTTTCCAGGAACGGGCGACGACCGGCCCCAGGAGCCCTTCCGGAGCTTCCCCGTTTTGCATCAGCAGGGTTCTCGCTTCCCGCAGCGAAGCGGATCTGGCTGGCAGCATCTGATTCCTCCCGGAAAATCCAGTATTGCTCCAAAAATACGCCGCATTTTCGCGATCTGCAAGGGAATCCCGGGCATGGTCGGGGCGACTGTGTCATTTTGACACACTGTACCGGAATGACCTGTTTCATGGGACAGAAGGAATTCTTGCGCGAGACAGGATTTTCTTCAAATTCATTGCATTGCAATTTCCATCGAGGCTGGCACGCTCCCTGCGATGGAGCATGGACCGGCGGCTTCGCCGGAAGCACAACGACACGAGGAGGAGAAAATGCTGTATGCACTGCCAGGCGCTGAAGGCGCCAAGATCCGCTACAAGGAGCGCTACGAAAATTTCATCGGCGGAAAATGGACTCCGCCCGTCCTCGGCAGATATTTCGAAAACATCACGCCGATCACCGGCAAACCCTATTGCCAGGTGGCGAGATCCTCCGCAGAGGACATCGAACTCGCACTGGATGCAGCCCATGCCGCAGCGGAGGGATGGGGAAGAACTTCGGTCACCGAGCGCGCCAATCTCCTCAACCGGATCGCAGACCGCATCGAAGCCAATCTCGAAACCCTCGCCTACGCGGAAACCGTCGACAACGGCAAGCCGATCCGCGAGACGCTCGCCGCGGACATCCCGCTCGCAGCAGACCATTTCCGCTATTTCGCAGGCTGCATCCGCGCCCAGGAAGGCACGCTTTCCGAACTCGATGAAAACACCGTCGCCTACCATTTCCACGAGCCGCTCGGCGTGGTGGGACAGATCATCCCCTGGAATTTCCCCATTCTGATGGCTGCATGGAAGCTCGCCCCGGCCCTTGCAGCGGGAAATTGCGTGGTGCTGAAGCCGGCGGAGCAGACCCCGGTCAGCATCCTGATCCTGATGGAACTGATCTCCGACCTGCTGCCCGATGGCGTCCTCAACATCGTCAACGGTTTCGGGCTGGAGGCCGGAAAACCACTGGCATCGAACCGCAGGATCGCCAAGATCGCCTTCACCGGGGAAACCACCACCGGTCGCCTCATCATGCAGTATGCCAGCCAGAACATCATTCCCGTCACCCTCGAACTCGGCGGAAAATCCCCCAACCTGTTTTTCGAGGACGTGATGGCAGCCGACGACGATTACCTCGACAAGGCGATCGAAGGATTCGTTCTTTTCGCTTTCAACCAGGGAGAAGTCTGCACCTGCCCCAGCCGCGCGCTGGTCCAGGAATCGATCTACGAAAAATTCATGGAAAAAGCGGTGGCGCGCGTGAAGGCGATCCGCCAGGGCAATCCGCTCGACACCGAAACCATGGTGGGCGCGCAGGCTTCCCGCGAGCAGATCGAGAAGATCCTCTCCTACCTCGAAATCGGCAGGCAGGAGGGAGCGCAATGCCTCACTGGAGGGGAACAGGCCAGGCTGGGCGGAGAGCTCGATGGAGGATATTACGTGAAGCCAACCGTTTTCCGGGGTGACAACAGCATGAGGATCTTCCAGGAAGAAATCTTCGGCCCGGTGGTTTCGGTCACCACCTTCCGCGACGAAGCGGAAGCGCTTTCCATCGCCAACGACACGCTGTACGGTCTGGGCGCAGGGGTATGGACCCGCGACGGCAGCCGCGCCTACAGGATGGGGCGAGCCATCAAGGCCGGGCGCGTCTGGACCAACTGCTACCATGCCTACCCCGCCCATGCTGCATTCGGCGGCTACAAGCAATCCGGTATCGGGCGCGAAACTCACAGGATGATGCTCGACCATTATCAGCAGACCAAGAACCTGCTGGTGAGCTATTCACCGAAAGCGCTCGGCTTCTTCTGAAGATCCCCTTTGGAGGGGCTGCAACGGCCCCTCTTTTTTTCAGGAATCCACATGACGCAAAGAGTCATCGCAACCGAAGCTGCGCTCTCGCTCATCCAAAGACTGAAGGATACGCACGGAAAGCTGATGTTCCACCAGTCGGGCGGCTGCTGCGACGGAAGCTCGCCTATGTGTTATCCGCTCGGAGAATTCTATCTGGGGGATGCGGACATCCTGCTCGGAGAAATCGGCGGTTGTCCCTTCTACATGAGCCGGTCCCAGTTCGAATACTGGAAACACACCCAGCTCATCATCGACGTCACGCCCGGGCATGGCGGCATGTTCTCCCTCGAAGGACCGGAAGGCCTGCGCTTCCTCACCCGATCCAGGCTTTTCACAGACGAGGAATGGGATTCCCTTCGCTCCGGACAGGGTCCAGGATAGAGTCTATACTTGTCCAAAGAGGCTCTGGAATCATGAAGGAATGGATCTTCTGGTCAACCCTCCGCTGGAAGGATCGATGTCGGACTGTTTCCTCTGGGACAGCCGCCTGGATACCGGCATTCCCGAAATCGATCGCCAGCACCGCACCCTGCACCGGCTCATCAACCGCCTGGACAGGGTGATTGCCTCCGAAACCTTGCTCCCCGCACTTCCCGAAATCCTCGAAGAACTGGCTTCCTATGCGGCAAGCCACTTCAAATACGAGGAATCCCTGATGTCCGGATTCGAATTCGGACAGGAATCGCACAGGAGAATCCATGCCGATTTCAATCTGAAAATGCTCGAAATGAAGCAAAAGGCTGCAGAAAACCCTGCAGAAACCGCACCCTGGCTGCTCACTTTCCTGCTGAAATGGCTGCTCACCCATATCGTCGACACCGACATGCGTATGGCGAAGAAGCTGCTCGCCATGCAGGCAGGGCGCTCCGAAATCGAAGCGGAACGGGAAGCCCAAGCCTTCGAGCTTCCTTTGCCTTACATCATGGAAAAGCTCTACGACGAAATGGCGGGAAAAACCCGCGAACTGATCGCAACGAGACGCAGGCTGGCAATGGAAATCGAAGAGCGGCGCGCGCTCGAAGCGGAATTCGCGCGTCAGGCGAGGACGGACATGCTGACCGGGCTTTCCAACCGGCGCCATTTCTTCGAACTTTCCGAACAGGAACTCGCCAGATCGAAACGAGACGGGGAGCTGCTTTCTATGCTGATGATCGATCTCGACGAATTCAAGTCGATCAACGACCGCTACGGTCACCAGTTCGGGGATTCCATCCTGAAGAAGGTCGGCGAAGTATTCAGAAAAACCCTGCGCGCCGGAGACATCTATGGCAGGGTGGGCGGAGAGGAATTCGCCGTGCTCGTTCCCGAGTCGGACGAGAAGGAAGCGTCGGAAGTGGCTGAAAGATTGCGGTTGGAAATTTCGACCATTCCAGGGAGCCCTTCGGAACGAACGGAAAGGGTGACCGCTTCCATCGGTATCGTCACCCTCCCCGCAGTCGGTGCGGACATCGATCTTCTCCTCAACCTTGCCGACAGGGCGATGTACCAGGCCAAGCATGCAGGACGCAACCGCATCTCCAGGGCGGACACTGGAACGCAGGAGGCGCCTCGCGTATAATTGCCTCTTCTGCAATACCGGAATCAGCATGCCCTTCCAGAAAACCCTGATCGCATTCGCATTTCTTTCCATTTTCTCCTCAAAAGCAGACGCTTTCGATTTCTTCCGCAACCATGACGGAGAAGATGCGCCGCGCGCAAAGGAAGTGAAGATAGAAAGCCGCGCCATCGTCGCCTTCAGTCCCAACGGCGAAGCAACCAATGTCATCGTCGATGCGATCAGGAAGGCGAGAAGCCAGATTCTGGTGCAGGCATACAGTTTTTCCAGCAAACCCATCCTTGCAGCGCTCGCGCAGGCGAAGGATCGGGGCGTCGACGTGGAAGTCATCGCCGACAAGAGCAACGACCGGGGCAAATATTCCGGCGCCACTTACATGAAGAACCACGGCGTACCGGTCTGGATCGACGACTCGGTGCACATCGCGCACAACAAGGTGATGATTTTCGACGGCCGCTCCGTGCTCACCGGAAGCTTCAATTTCAGCGCTGCGGCGCAAAAGAGCAATGCAGAAAACATCCTGCTGGTGGAAGATTCTCCGGAACTCGCCGCAGTCTATGCAAGGGACTGGAAATGGCGCCAGTCCCTTTCCAGGAAATTCGAATAGCCGGACCTTCCCAGATAGAACAGCGCAAGCTGTCCGAACACTTCCGGAAACCGCTGTTCGAGGACAGCCGGGGCAGTGAAAAAATATTCGGTTACAACCGCGAAGAATTCGGCAGGGCTCGTCGTGGCATAAGGATCGATCGAGGAAAAACCGCCTGAATCGACTTCCCGGCAAAGCGCTTCGTAAGCTCCGACGAAGGCGTCGTGCCAGGCGCGCCGCTCCATCCCGGAATGAAGCGGCGGCACTCCGTTCATGCTACCGTCCATCCCGTCGAGCTTGTGGGCGAATTCGTGCAGCACCACATTTCTTCCTTCCAGAATTTCCCGCGAATCGAGCCGCACATCTTCCCAGGAAAGGATCACCGGACCCTTCAGCCAGGATTCCCCGGAGCGGTTCTCGAATCCCTGATGGACCAGACCGAATTCGTCCTGCTCCTCGTGCTTCACCCGGAAAGCGCCCGGATAGACCGTGACCCCGACCCAGCCTTCGAAATAATCGGTGCCGAGATGGAGGATCAGCAGGCAGGCCTGGGCTGCGATGACGACCTTCATTTCCGGTGTCACTTCGAATCCTTGCGCGCCATGGATGGTTTTTTTCGCCAGAAACCACGCGGAAAGCGCACGAAGGTGCGCCATTTCGACCGGATCCAGGCCGGAAAGGAGCGGGATTTTATCCGTGACCGTTTTCCACAGATCGAGGGGAATGGCGTACTTCGCGAGCACCCTGCGCATCTTCCAGCGCCGGAATCTTGCGAAAAATTCCCGCATCAGGAATGCTCCAGGATCTCGACCTGCGTGCCCGAAGCAAACCTTCCGAAAAGTTCGACGAGATCCGCATTTCTCATCCTGATGCAGCCGATCGATCCGGGCTCGCCCATTTCAGATTTGTCCGGAGTTCCGTGGATGTAGATGTAGCGGCTCATCGTGTCCACTTCCCCGAAGCGGTTGAATCCGGGGGTTTTTCCGCAAAGCCAGAGGATTCTGGTGAGGATCCAGTCGCGCTCCGGAAATCGCTCGGCAAGCTCTTTCGAATAGATCTCCCCGGTGGGGCGCCGCCCGACGAAAACCGTGTTGATCGGCAATCCTTCGCCGATTTTCGCGCGAATCACATGCAATCCGCGCGGCGTCCTGAGGCTGCCCTTTCTCTCCCCTGCGCCGTATTTCGAAGTCGAAACCCGGTAGATTTTTTCTTCACCGTTTTCGATGAAGTGCAAGGTCTGGGAAGCGATGCCGATCCTGATCTTCATGATTTCTTCCTCCTTTGTGCGAAGAATCCTTTCAGAATTTCGCCGCATTCCTCGGCTAGCACGCCTCCGGATACGGTCGCATGGTGGTTGAGGCGGGGCTCGGAAAACACGTCGATCACGCTGCCGCAGGCTCCGGTCTTGGGATCGGATGCGCCGTAAACCAGCCTCGATATCCGCGCATGCTGGATCGCACCGGAGCACATCAGGCAGGGTTCCAGCGTGACATAAAGCACGCAGCCGGGCAATCGGTAATTCCCCAGTCTTTTCGCAGCATCCCGAAGCGCTTCGATTTCCGCATGCGAGGTGGGATCGGAACTCGCAATCGGCCGGTTGGTTCCTTCTCCCACGATATTTCCTTCCAGCACCACCACCGCACCCACCGGAACCTCGCCGCAACCTGCAGCCTGCCCGGCGAGTTCGAGCGCGCGGCGCATGTATTTCATGTCTTCATCCATGTACCGATTTTACTCCATCAACCCATGGAAAGGAGGGCGACCCCGAGCACCATGACGGAACCGGCGAGAAGATGGAGAAGCAGCCCGCGTTCACCGAACAGAAATGCGCCATAAAGGATTCCGAAAAGCAGGCTGGTCCTTTTCACCGCGATCATGTAGGAAACCTGGGCGAGAGAAATCGCCGCGAAATGGAAAACCACCATGAGGCTCATCAGGATCCCGACCAGAAGCGTCCAGAAAGGTTTTTTCTGCAGCGCCCCCTTTTGGTGCAGATAGGCCGGAAAGAAACAGATCGCCAGCAGCAAAAAATACAGCGCACCGAATTGGAGCGGCGGGCAGTATTGCAACGCCCCCTTCCCCAGTACCGAAGTCAGTCCGTACAGGAGGGATACGACCAGCATCATCCTGCTTCCCGGTTCCGCGAAAATCGCCCTGAAGGGATCGATCATCCTGCCGCGATTGAGGAGCAACGCGCCGAACACGATGAGCGCGATTCCGGATAGCCCGGAAATGGCGACTTTTTCTCCGAGCAGCCAATAGGCGAAGAGCGCTGAGAAGGCTGGGGAAAAGGCGAGATAGGGAAGCGTGAGGTGAAGCGGCGAGATCCGGATCGCCTTCATGTAGAGGACCATGGCGGCCAGTTCCAGCGGAATCGCGGCAAGCACCCAGCCCCAGAATTCCGGGGGAAAATGGGGAAGCGGCCTGAACAACAGTACCGGCAGGAGCAACATGCCGGGAGCCGCAAACCTCAGGAACGCCAGTTCGGAAGTCGAACAGCCCGCAAGCTTCCACTTGGTGAGGGCGTCTGCGGTAGCGAGGAAGAATGCGCAAAGCAGGGAATAGTAGAGCCAATCCAAGGAAACTCCAAAGAGGCGATGATACCAGCAATTATCACCGATTTCCTTCAGTCCGGATTGGCGAGCAGGATGATCTGAATGTCCATGACATTGGTTCCGGTGGGACCTGTCCTGAAATGGCTTTGCCATCCGGATGCCTCATCGAGTTTGGAGAAGAATCCCCAGGAATCGTTTTCTTCCAGGTG
>JABEVD010000150.1 GCA_013044025.1 Burkholderiales bacterium | reverse complement strand
TGTTCGACAACAAGTTATCCTGAATTCAAATGACCGCCTTTTTACGCGACTTCTACAAATCGTTGCAGGACACGCCTCTCGAACCCGGGGATGCCAAGTACGTTCCTTACCTGGAACACAATGCATCGGATGCCGATCCGATCGGCTGCATCGCAACCCGAATCGATCTCACGGATGCAGCGAGCGTCAATCTGGTCTCCGGACAACGCGGAAGCGGCAAAAGCACGGAACTGAGAAGATTGAAGCATCTTCTGGAAAAACAGGGCTGCGTCGTATTCCTGTGCGACATGCAGGATTACATGAATCTCACCACCGCAGTGGAGATCACGGATTTCTTCATCACCGTGATGGGGGCATTGGGCGAAGCGACAAGAATTGAATTCGGCGAAGACATCGCAAGGGAAGGATACTGGGAGAGGCTCGTCAATTTCCTGAATTCGGAAGTGGAATTGAAGGAAATCAAGGCAGGCGTTGAAGCCGCCAGAATCGATATCGTCGCTTCCCTCAAGGAAGACCCCAGCTACAAGAGCAGGTTGCAGGCGGGTTTGCGGGGCCACGTAGCCAGACTGGTTCGACAATCCCACGAATTCGCATCGCAGGTGGTCGATCATGTTCGAAGAAAAACGGGCGATCCGGACAAGAAGGTCGTGCTGATCGTCGATTCCCTGGAACAGATCAGGGGAGTCGGCACCGAGGCATCGGAAGTGCACCAGAGCGTGGAAAATCTCTTTTCAGGACACGCTTCCAGCCTGAGCATTCCGAAGCTGCATGTGGTGTACACCATCCCGCCCTACCTCACCCCCCTTTCCCCCAATCTCGGCCGCAATTTTGGAGGAAATTCCATCTGCAACCTTCCTTCCGTACACATTCGCCACAGGGACGGAAAAGAAGACAGGCAGGGGCTCGACGTGATGAAGGAAATCGTCGAAAAGCGCTTCCCGGAATGGGAAAAGATTTTCACATCGCCCCAGATCGACCGGCTCGCATTGAGCTCGGGAGGGGACATCCGGGATTTCTTCAGGCTGATCAGGGATTGCCTGGTGAGATCCATCAGCGAAAAATCAATACTGCCGGTTCCGGAATCCCTGCTCGATAGCGCCGAAAATGCCTTGCGCAGGGAAATGCTGCCGATCCCGAAGGAAGATGCAGAATGGCTTGCCAGAATCTCGAAATCAAAGACGGCAGAGCTCGGAAAAGTCGAAGAATTGCCTCAGCTTGCACGCTTTTTCGACACCCATGTCGTGCTGAATTACCGCAACGGTGAGGACTGGTACGACGTTCACCCTCTCCTCGCCAAAATTCTCCGGCAATGATCCAAATGAAGCTCAGCGATTCCGGAGAGGAAGCCTGGTCCGGAATTCGCCATCGACTGGATTGGTCGGAGGGATTTTCGCTGATCTTCATTTTTTCCTCCGTCCCCGCAGTGACCGAAATCTTCAGGGAGCGCCTGAACAGGATTTACCAGTCACGCGTCTCCAGGATGGAATGCATGACTCCGGACTCCCCTGCAGATCTCGCCGAACAAATCATGAGGCGTGTAAGGGAATCTTCCTCGCTGAACGTCATGATTTCCGCGCCTCTCTGGATCGAACTTTCCCGGGGCAGGGGAGAGGATTGGGACCTGGCCAGAGCAAATCTGCTGCAGAGACTCAACGAGCACCGGGAATTGCTGAGGAACCACCTGCGACGCCCCGTAGTCCTGATCCTCCCCGGAGGGTTTCGCAGGCAGACGATGGATCTTGCACCGGATCTCTGGGCAATCCGCGAGATCGGCATCGAGATTGGCCCATCCGAACTTGTCCAGGAAGAAAACATATCGCCGCAAATTCCCTTCCCTGCCTCGATCATCCCGGAAACGGATGCGGCGCACGACGCATCCCTGATCGAGGAATGGAATCGAGTCCGGAATTCCGGAAACACGGGATACGAGATCTTGCTTGCAGGCTGGCGGGCGACCCAGGCTGCAATCGCCCTCGGGAGACTGGAGGAAGCCTACGAATTCGCATCCGACATACTGAAAAAATCGCGAACATCCAGAGAGATGCTCAGCCAGAGCATCTCCCTGAATTATTTCGGCAGGGCGGCTGAAGCGCTTGGAAAGCTGGAAGAAGCGAAGAACGCCTATGCGGAAAGCCTCCGGGTCATGAGGGTATTGAACGAAAATTTCGCAGGCGATACCCGAATGCTTCGCGATCTCAGCGTGGTCCTGAACGATTCGGCCAGAATATCGGAAACGCTTGAAAATCTCGAAGAAGCTGAAGCCGCCTGTTCGGAAAGTCTTCGGATCATGAGGGCATTGAAAAAAAAGCTCGGTGACAATCCGCAAACCCTTCGAGATTTGGGGAATGCTTTGGACCATTCAGGAAGAATATCGGAGTCTCTTGGAAAACTCGATGCAGCCGAAACGGCCTACTCGGAAGCTCTTGAAATCAGAAGGGCATTAATATACAAATTCGGCGAAAACGCGCAAACCATGCGGGATCTCAGCGTTTCGCTGGACAACTCGGGAAGAATTTCCGAAACAAAGGGTGAATTCGAAGAAGCTGAAGCAGCCTATTCCGAAAGCCTTCGGGTCAGAAGGGCATCGCGGGAAAAACAGGGAGGCTCTCCGCAAGTTCTGCGCGACCTGAGCGTTGCCTTGAACAATTTCGGAAGGGCTTCCGAATGGTTTGGCAAATTCGATGAAGCTCGTTCTTCCTATTCGGAAAGCCTGCGAATCATGAGGGAATTGGGGGAAACTCTCGGAGACAATCCCCTGGTCCTTCGCGATCTCTGCATTGCTTTGGACAATTTTGGAAGAATATCGGAGTCTCTTGGAAAACTCGACGAAGCTGAAACGGCCTATTCCGAATGTCTTCGAATCAGAAGGAAATTGAAGGAAGAACTGGGCGATTCTTTCGGCGCCTTGCGTGATCTGGCGATCGGTCTGGAGCATCTGGGCAGCATCGATCAGAAGCTGGGCAAGATCGAAGAAGCGAAGTCCTGTCTCGAAGAAGCGCTGCACCTCTGGAAACGCTTCGAAATCGCCTTTCCCGAAAAGGAGGAAGTCGCTGCAAACATCGCGAGGATCGGCGACAAGCTGGCGTTGCCCGGACCGCCCCAATGAAGAGCGGCGAATCTCCGGGGCATCCCTGATTTTCAGGCTGCTGCGAGGCGCATTTTCAGTTCTTCTTCGGATACGGGAGGACAGTAATGAAAACCCTGTGCCTCGCTGCATCCCCATTGCCTGAGCAGCGCAGCCTGTTCCGCGGTCTCCACGCCTTCCGCGATCAACCCCAGACCGAAACTTTCCGCGATCGAGATGACCCAACGGACGATCGCCTCGCTGCTTTTGTCCTCGATCATGCCGCGCACGAAGGACTGGTCGATTTTCAGCTTGTCCATGGGAAAATTCTTCAGATAGGCGAGAGACGAATATCCCGTGCCGAAATCGTCGAGCGCGAGTTCCACGCCCATTTCCTTCAATTCGTTCAGGGTGGAGACGATTTTCGATCCATGGTGCATGGCGATGTTTTCGGTGATTTCGAGCGCAAAGTGGCGGGGCTCCAGTCCGGAATCCTGAAGCGCCCTCTCCACTTTTCCGGCAAGACCCGCCTGCCTGAACTGGATGGCGGAAAGATTCACCGCCATCCGGATCGGCGGCAACCCTTCCTGCTGCATGCTGCGGTTGAAGCTGCAAGCCTTCCTGAGCACCCATTCCCCGACCTCCTGGATGAGATCCGTCTCCTCCAGAAGCGGAATGAACACAGCGGGGGAAATCCTGTTTCCCTTCCAGTTCCAGCGCAGCAGCGCTTCCGCACCGATGATTCTTCCCGTGACCAGATCGTACTGGGGCTGATAGGCGAGATCGAATTCCTCGTTGCGGGCGGCCTGGAAAAGCGCTTTGTCCATTTCGATTCTTTCTCGCGCACGCTGCTCCATTCCTTGCCTGTAAAAACACGGGCCGCCGGACTGTCTTGCGCAATCGAGCGCGGTTTCCGCCTGTCTCAGCAATTCTTCCGAATCCTGCCCGGAATGAAGGCTTCCGCCGATGCGGCAGCCGAGAAACCATTCCTCGTTCCCGGCAAGGAGCGGCCTCCTGAAGGATTCCGAAATGCCACGGGCGATTTCTTCCGCGCTCGATCCGCCTGCGGGAAGCACCAGCGCGAAAACTCCTTCCCGGTATCTCCACACCCTGCCCCCCAGGGCGAATCCTGCCAGTCTTTCCGAAAAAACCGAGAGCAGCGCTTCTCCCGCATGTCCGACGAAATCCCGGTAGCGACACGGCTCGACGAGGAAAAGCGCGGCCCCTTCCCGTCCGGCCAGCTTCTGCTTCAATTCCCCTGCGAGGCGCTTGCTGTCGAACCCCCTCCCGCCGCTCCTCCTGACTTCCCTTGCCACAGCCGGAACCAGCCTGCTGAGACAATGCTTCGAAATGTAATCGGAAGCGCCGATCTTCATCACGCCGGAAGCCGCTTCTTCGGAAAGCCCGCCGGAAACGATGATGAAGGGCGTTTCAGGGCGGTGGCGGCAGACGATGTCGAGCGCGCGGCGCGCATCCAGTTCAGGCATGTTGTTGTCGCAAAGCACGATGTCCCAGAACTGGTTCGCCATTTCCTCCTGCAAGCCCTCCGGCGTCTCCACCTGTCGCGAAGAAACCAGGAAACCGCCGCTCCTCAACATTTCCTCCAGGAGCACCGCATCGTCCCGGCTGTCGTCCACGATGAGCACATTCAATGTCTTCATTCCCCCCTCCTCACGAAGTATTGCATGATTTCCGAAGAGATCGCCGAGAGCGGAACGCTTCTTTCGACCGCGCCCCGCCTTTGCGCTTCCTTCGGCATTCCATACACGACGCAGGAAGCCTCGTCCTGCCCGAGCGTGGTCGCCCCTGCCTGCCGCATTTCCAGCAAGCCGTGCGCGCCGTCGTCCCCCATTCCCGTCATGATGATGCCGAGCGAATTCTTTCCCGCGCATTGCGCGACGGAGCGGAACAACACGTCTACGGAAGGCCGATGCCGGCTCACATGCGGGCCATCGACGATGTCGACATGATATTGGGCGCCGCTGCGCTTCAGAAGCATGTGGCGGCCGCCCGGCGCGATCAGCACGCGCCCCGGAATCACCCTGTCCCCGCTCTTCGCTTCCTTCACCTCCATCCTGCAGATGCTGTTCAGGCGCTTGGCGAAAGCTTCGGTGAATTTCTCCGGCATGTGCTGAACGGCCACGATGCCTGGACACATTTCCGGCAACCCGGCGAGGACGGTCTCGAGCGCCTGGGTTCCTCCCGTGGAAGTGCCGATCGCCACCACCCTGTCGGTGGTTTTGGTCAGGAGATGATGCGCCTGGGGCAGAATGGCGTCTGCGGAAAGTTTCGGCGGGACGGCCGGAACGAGTCTCCCCACCCTGGCTCTGGAAGCCGCCCGGATCATGTGCGCGAGATCGTCCGATTCTTCCATGAGATGCTGGCGGAGGCCGATTTTCGGCTTCGCCGTGACGCCGACAGCGCCTGCAGCGAGCGCCTGCATGGTGGTCTCCGTCCCCCGCTCGGTGAGCGTCGAGCAGATCAACACCGGAGTGGGCCGCTCGGCCATGATTTTCCTGAGAAAAGTGATTCCGTCCATCCTCGGCATCTCCACGTCGAGCACGATCACGTCCGGCCACTGCTTCTTCATTTTCTCCATGGCGAAAATCGGATCGGAGGCGGTGGCGATCACCTCGATTCCGGGACTCGCCCCCAGGGATTCTGCAAGAACCTGCCTCACCACGGCCGAATCGTCCACGATCAACACCTGAATTGCGCTCATTTCCATTCCCCGATTTCCTGTTGCAGGACAGGCGCATGGCGTAACCATACCGTTCCGCTGCGGATGTCGAAAATCACATATCTGGATCCGTACATCCCGACATGCTCGGCAACCACATGGTGGCCGTTTTCCTGCAACAGTTTCCTTGCCGCCTGCACGTTGCGGCTTGCAATATTGTCTTCGCGATCGCCCAGTTCGAACATGCTCCCTCCGCCGAACATCTTGACCTCGTAGTCGCGATGGTTCGTCCCGGAGATCGAAATCGCCCGATGAAACAGATCGATGGCTTCGTCCGCATAGCGCCCGTCCGGATCACCGGACGGATTCGGCCGCGAAGGCAGCATGAAATGACACATGCCGCCGATCCGCAATCTTGGATGCCACATGGTGATCGCGACGCAAGACCCGAGCAGAGTGCGGATGCGGAGATCCCTTCCGCCGAAATGAAATTCTCCCGGCTGCAGGTAGATCTCGACGGAATGGCGCGCCTTGCTCATTTCAGGGCTTTCTGTATACCGAAGGCGCCACGATCTTCAATCCGTCCGCGATGCCGTTCAGGCTTTCGGAATGGCTGACCAGAAAATATCCGCCGGACTTGAGCAGGGGGAGCAGCTTGCTCACCACCTTTCTTTTCGTTTCCATGTCGAAATAGATAAGCACGTTGCGCAAAAAGATCACGTCGAAAGGTTCGAGCTTCGGTAGCGCCTCGACGAGGTTCAGATAGGAAAAACGGACCCGGGATCTCAACGAGGAAGAAACGAGGAAAGTGCCGGCCTGATCGCCGATTCCCTTCAGGCAATAGCGGGAAAGATAGGGTTTGGGCATGTTCTCGATCCGGCTCATGACATAATGTCCGGTCTTCGCCTTTTCCAGAACCCGGGTGCTGATATCGGTTGCGAGCAGTTCCCAGGGTTGCTCGCCCAGGCAATCGTCCAGCGTCATGGCGATGCTGTAGGGCTCCTCCCCGGAAGAACTCGCGCCGCACCAGACCCGCACTTTTCCCTTGAGGCCAGGCAGGATGACATTGCGCAGCAACTCGAAATGCCTGGGCTCCCTGAAAAAATAGGTTTCATTGGTGGTGAGCAGATCGACCGCGATGCGCAATTCCTCCCGGCTGGGATCCCTTGAAAGCAACTGGTAATATTCCCCATAGCTGGAAAGGGCATGGTGCTTCAGCCGCTTGGCGAGCCTTCCCGCCACCAGCGGCTTTTTCGCGGCGGTCATGTGGATGCCTGCGATGTCGCGAATCAGCTTCTGGAATTTCGCGAATTCTTCTTCGCGGATCTGCACTGGCTCCATTGTTTCATCCTCCTGCCGATGCCGTTCTGAAAAAGGACATCATGCGCCGCAATTCATCGGCCTGACCGCTCATTTCCGCCGCG
Source organism: Burkholderiales bacterium (assembly GCA_013044025.1). Classification (GTDB taxonomy): domain Bacteria; phylum Pseudomonadota; class Gammaproteobacteria; order Burkholderiales; family JABEVD01; genus JABEVD01. Next base: position 357 of record JABEVD010000150.1, on the reverse strand, counting down.
GTGGTGGCGAGCGATTCCGAATTTTCGGCATTCTGCTGGGTCACCTGACTCAACTGATTCATCGCATGATTGATCTGACCGACCCCTGCGCTTTGCTCCCGGGAGGATTCGCTGATTTCCTGGACCAGATCCGAAGTCCTCGCGATGGCAGGAACGATCTCGTCGAGCAGCGTGCCTGCGCGTTCAGCCACTTCCACGCTCCCCTTCGCCACTTCCCCGATTTCCTGTGCGGCCACCTGGCTGCGCTCTGCAAGTTTTCTCACTTCGGCCGCCACCACCGCGAATCCCTTGCCGTGCTCTCCAGCCCGCGCCGCCTCGATCGCGGCATTCAGGGCGAGCAGATTGGTCTGGTAGGCG
>JABEVD010000149.1 GCA_013044025.1 Burkholderiales bacterium | reverse complement strand
GAAGCGAAGCTCGAAGGCGCGGTCGCGAGGGAGGCGAATTTTTCAGGGGCGAGCCTGTACAGGGTGAACGCGAGCCATGCCGATCTTGCCGGCAGCGATCTTTCCAGGACGAAAATGACCGATGCGGATTTTTCGGGCGCAAACCTGGAAAGAGCGAATCTTTCCGGCGCCATCGTCACCGGAGTGAATTTCTCTGGCGCCATCTTCTGCGATACCATCATGCCTGACGGCACGAAGAACCGTTCCGGTTGCAGGCCGGTTCAGGTTCCGGAAGTGCCGAAGAAACAGGCCTTTTGCGAGGCGAAGCCCGGCGCGAACTGCTCCAGTGCGAATTTCTCTGGCGCCAATCTCTCCGGAGCGCAGTTGCGGGGGGCGGATCTTTCCGGCGCGGACTTGAGAGGAGCGATCCTTTGTCGCACCGTGCTGCCCGATGGCACGACGAGCGATCGCGATTGTCCGGTCAGTCCTTCCGGCGAAATGCAAAAGCATCCATCGCAATGATCCCTTCGTACACCCCCCGGTAAATGAATTCCGTGTCGAACCTGCCGTTCATGGCGCCGATGGCGACGAACAGGGGGAGCAGGTGTTCGTCGGTGGGGTGCGCTTCCCGCGCGCCCGGGGCGAGGGCCCGGTAGTTGAGGAGGGAGTCGATGTCGCACTGCGCAAGGCGCTCCCCGATCCAGTCGCTGAATTCCTGCACGTAGGAAGGAATGAGGGTCGAACCCGGTCGGTAGTGATATAAATTGTGGGTGAGGTTTCCGGAAGTGGCGATCAGCACGCCCTGTTCCGGAAGCCTGGAGAGCGCCCTGCCCAGTTCGTAATGATGTGCAGGGCCCTTCCCGTACTGGATCGATAGCTGCAGTACGGGAATCTCCGCTTCCGGGTACATGATCAGGAGCGGGATCCATGCGCCATGGTCCAGTCCTCGATTTGCATCGAAACGCGCCTGGATCCCCGCTTCCTCGAGCATTTTCATCACTTTATCCGAAAGAGCGGCATCCCCTTTTGCAGGATAGGAAAGGGAGTAGAGCGCTTGCGGAAACCCGTAATAGTCGTGAATCGTGTCGGGCTGCAAAGCCGAGCCGATCGTGGGCGTCGGGGTGTTCCAGTGCGCTGAAACGATCAGGATGGCTGAAGGCCTGGGCATGGATGCGGCCAAATTTGCGAGCGCGGCACCGGCAGGGCCTGGTTCGAGAGCGAAAGTCGGCGCGCCGTGGGGCAGAAACAGCGAGGCTTGCGGATTCATGTTTTCCTTTTCAGGGAAAGATGGATTCCCTTCAGTCTACACGATGCGGCGCTACACAGTCTTCGCAGCTTGCCGCGAATCGAGGTTTCTTCGCAACGATGGCGGGAAAACCGTCATGGTGCATTCTTGATTGTTTCAATTATCTGCATTTTTTGATAAAATTAAAAAATAATTCAGATGGGCGGCGAGCCCATTTTTTGTTTGTGGAGCATTATGGATCTGCGTGCATTGCTGGAAACCACGCTGCCCGGCATGGGTTACGAGATGGTCGATCTGGAGATCGGCAACCGGGGCAGGATGATCAGGGTATTCATCGACAAGCCCGAAGGGATCAGTATCGATGATTGCACCGAGGTGAGCAATCACCTGACGCGCCTGTTCGCGGTGGAAAATGTGGATTACGACAGGCTGGAAGTGTCTTCTCCCGGCATGGATCGCCCTTTGAACGGGGAGCGGGATTATGTGCGGTTCGCCGGTCAGAGGGTGAGGATCAAGCTGCGTGCGCCGATGGAGGGTCGAAAGATCTTTTCGGGCGTGATCGGGGCGGTGCGTGAAGGTGTGGTTCATCTGATGGTGGACGAGAAGCCTGTGGAGATCCGGTTGGGAGATGTCGACAAGGCCAGGCTGATCCCCGACTTTGATTGATGGCGATGATGAATTTTATGCTGGAGGCTGAATGAGTCGCGAAGTATTGTTGCTGGTGGATGCGCTGGCGCGTGAAAAAAATGTCGGCAAGGAAATCGTGTTCGGTGCGCTCGAATCGGCGCTTGCTGCCGCCACGAAGAAGAAGTTGCATGACGACGTGGATGTCCGGGTGGCGATCGATCGCTCGACGGGCGATTATTCGTCTTTCAGGCGCTGGGAAGTGGTGTCCGACGATGAAGCGGAAATCACTGCTGGCCAGATGCGACTTGCCGATGCCCTCGAAAAGGATCCGGATGTCGAAGTGGGCGGTCATGTCGAAGAGGCCGTGGATGCGGTCGAATTCGGCAGGATCGGCGCGCAGAGCGCGAAGCAGGTGATTTTTCAGCGCATCCGGGATGCGGAGCGCGAACAGCTCATCAGCGATTTCCTGGAGCGCAGGGAATTCCTGGTGAGCGGCACCATCAAGCGCATGGAGCGTGGCAATGCCATGGTGGAAGTCGGCAAGATCGAGGCGGTGCTGCCGCGCGACCAGATGATTCCGAAGGAAAATCTCCGCGTGGGAGACCGGGTGCGCTCCTATCTGCTCCGGATCGATCGAGGCGGTCGCGGGCCACAGCTCGTCCTGTCCAGGGTCGCTCCCGAATTCCTGGTGAAGCTCTTCGAGATGGAAGTGCCTGAAATCGACGAGGGCATGCTGGAAATCGTTGCGGCAGCCAGAGACCCGGGTTCCAGGGCAAAGATCGCGGTCAGGTCGCACGATCAGCGCATCGACCCGATCGGAACCTGTGTCGGCATGCGCGGCTCACGAGTGCAGGCGGTGACGGGCGAACTGATGGGGGAGCGGGTGGACATCATCCTCTGGTCTGCAGACCCTGCGACCTTTGTGATCAATGCGCTGGCCCCCGCGGAAATCAGCGGCGTCGTGGTCGACGAGGAAGCCCACAGCATGGACATCATCGTAGAGGAAGATCAGCTTGCCCAGGCCATCGGCAGAAGTGGACAGAACGTTCGACTGGCCACCGAGCTCACCGGCTGGCAGCTCAACCTGATGACGGTCGAGGAATCCGATCAGAAGAATCAGGAAGAATTCGAGGCGATCAGGAAGCTCTTCATGGAAAAACTGGATGTGGCCGAGGAAGTCTCCGACATCCTGGTGCAGGAAGGTTTCAGGACGCTCGAGGAAGTCGCCTATGTCCCGCTCAACGAGATGCTGGAGATCGAATCCTTCGACGAGGATACCGTCAATGCGCTGCGGAGTCGCGCCAGAAATGCGCTGCTCACCGAGGCGATCGCGAGCGAGGAAAAGGTCGAGCATGCGACCGATGACCTGATGGCGCTCGAAGGAATGGATGTCCAGATCGCAAAGCAGCTTGCGACAAAAGGCATCACGACCTGGGAGGATCTCGCCGATCTCGCTGTGGACGATCTGGTCGAAATGACGGGAATGGACGCTGAACGCGCGGGGAAACTGATCATGGCTGCCCGCGCGCCATGGTTCGAATGAGAACGAGCTGTAAGGGGTATCAATGGGACAGATGAACGTAGAACAGTTCGCCGCCGAGCTGGGAGTGCCGGGCTCGCAATTGCTCGAACAGTTGCGAGCCGCAGGCGTTGACAAGCACAGGCTCACCGACATCGTGAGCGAACAGGACAAATCCAGGTTGCTCGACTACCTGCGGCGTTCCCACGGTACCGGAGAGGGACAGCAGAAAATCACGCTGACCCGTCGCCAGACTTCGGAAATCAGGAAAGCGGACAGCAGCGGAAAATCCCGCACCATCCAGGTCGAAGTGAGGAAAAAGCGGGTTTTCGTGAAGCGCGAAGAGCTGCCCGCCCAGGAAGAGCCGGTCAGTCCCGAGCAGGTCAGTCTCGAGCCGGTCGCGGCAGCGGAACCGGAAGCTGTGCCTGCGCCCAAACCCGAGCCGAAACCGGAACCTGCGCCTGCGCCGAAACCCGAGCCGAAACCGGAACCTGCGCCTGCGCCCGAACCGGAACCCGAGCCCGAGCCGGAACCAGAACCGGTTCCCGAGCCGGTTTCCGAGCCGGTGTCCGAGCCTGAAGCGCCCGCGAAGCCTGTATCGATACTGGGCGAAGATCAGATCAGGATTCGTCAGCAGGAAGCGGCCAAGAATGCGGAACTGGCCGCGCGTCAGGCTGCCGAATTCCGCGAGAAGGAAGAGCGGCGTCTGCAAAAGCGCGAACAGATGATTGCGAAGACTGCGGAGAGCAAGGTGGAAGGCACCCTGCACAAGCCCGCCCCGGTCGCTGAAGAAGCAAAAACCGAGAAGAAGGCCCCCAAGAAAGCGGCCAAGCCCGTCTGGAAAGACGAAGGCGGCAAGAAGGGCGGACTCAAGGTCAAGGGCGATACCGGCACGAACCAGGGCTGGCGCGGCGGCAAGAAGGATCACAGGAATCGCAAGGATGAGGGGCGTCACGCTTTTTCCATGCCGACCGAACCGATCGTTCACGAAGTGCTGGTGCCGGAAACCATCAGCGTGGCCGCACTCGCCCAGAAGATGAACGTGAAGGCGGCCGAAGTCATCAAGGCATTGATGAAGCTCGGCAGCATGGTCACCATCAATCAGGTGCTCGACCAGGATACCGCCATGGTTGCGGTCGAAGAACTCGGGCACGTCGCCAAGCCGGCCAAGATCGACGAACCGGATGCCTATCTTGCCGAGTCCATGGAAGGGCATGAGGCGGAAAAATTGCACCGTGCGCCGGTCGTCACCGTGATGGGCCATGTCGACCACGGCAAGACCTCGCTGCTCGACTACATCCGGCGCAGCCGGGTAGCGAGCGGAGAAGCGGGCGGCATCACCCAGCATATCGGTGCGTATCATGTCGAAACGCCAAAGGGGGTCATCACCTTCCTCGATACGCCGGGCCACGAGGCCTTCACGGCGATGCGTGCGCGCGGCTCCAGAGTCACCGACGTGGTCATCCTGGTGGTGGGCGCGGACGACGGCGTGATGCCGCAGACCATCGAGGCGATCCATCATGCGAAGGCGGCCGGGGTGCCCATCGTGGTGGCCATCAACAAGATCGACAAGCCCGAGGCCAAGCCCGAGCGCGTCCGCCAGGAGCTCGTGCAGCAGGGTGTCGTCCCGGAAGACTGGGGCGGAGATACCATGTTCGTCGAAGTTTCGGCCAAGACCGGGCGAGGCATCGACGACCTGCTGGATAGCGTGCTGCTGCAGGCGGAAGTGCTCGAACTCACCGCTGCGAAGGACGCGCCTGCCAAGGGAATCGTGATCGAGGCGAGAATGGACAAGGGACGTGGTCCGGTTGCGACCATTCTCGTGCAATCCGGAACCCTGAGGCGCGGCGACGTGGTCCTTTCCGGGACTTCCTATGGTCGCGTGCGCGCCATGCTCGACGAAAACGGCAAGCCGGTGCAGGAAGCGGGTCCCTCCATCCCGGTCGAGATCCAGGGGCTCACCGACGTTCCGGCAGCCGGTGCCGATGCGCTGGTGCTGATGGACGAACGCAAGGCGCGCGAAATCGCCCTTTTCAGGCAGGGCAAGTTCCGCGACGTGAAGCTCGCCAAGCAGCAGGCTTCCAAGCTCGAGAGCATGTTCGATCAGATGTCGGAAGATGCGGTGAAAACGCTTGCGCTCATCATCAAGTCCGACGTGCAGGGATCTGCTGAAGCGCTTTCCTATTCGCTCAACAAGCTTTCCACGGACGAGGTCAAGGTCAACATCATCCATAGCGGCGTCGGCGCGATCACCGAGTCCGACGTCAATCTGGCGCTCGCATCGAATGCAGTGGTGCTGGGCTTCAATGTCCGGGCCGATGTCACGGCGCGCAAGCTGCTCGCCTCCTCCGGCGTGGATGTCCGCTACTACACCATCATTTACGAAGCGGTCGACGAGGTGAAGGCGGCCATGTCCGGCATGCTCGCTCCCGAGAAGAAGGAAAGCGTGATCGGGATGGTCGAAATCCGTCAGGTGTTCAGGATTTCCAAGGTGGGCACGGTCGCCGGCTGTTATGTTCTCGAAGGGCACGTCAAGAGAGGGTCGCTGGTTCGCGTGTTGAGAAACGATGTCGTCATCCACAGCGGCGAACTCGATTCCCTGAAGCGCTTCAAGGACGACGTGAAGGAAGTGAAGACCGGCTTCGAGTGCGGTCTTTCCCTGCGGAACTTCAACGACATCGATGTGGGCGACAAGCTCGAAGTGTACGAGATCGTCGAAATCGCCCGGACCCTGTGATGGCCAAAAGCTTTTCCAGGACAGACCGAATCGCTCACGAGATCCAGCGGGAACTCGCGGATCTCCTCAGGAACGAGGTCAAGGATCCCAGGGTCGGGATGGTCACGATCACCGCAGTCGAAGTGAGTCGCGACCATTCCCACGCGAAGGTATATTACACCACGCTGGGAGAGCATTCAGCAGCGCTTTCCGATGGGCTGAAGCGCGCGGCGGGTTTTCTGCACAGCCAGCTTTTCCACAGACTGAAGCTCAGGGTGGTTCCGCAACTGCATTTCGAATATGACACTTCGGTCGAAAGAGGGGCGCATCTGTCGCGTCTCATCGACGAGGCGGTGGGCGGCGATTCCTGATTCATGAGGCGCAAGATCGACGGCGTGCTGCTTCTCGACAAGCCGCTGGAATTGAGTTCGAATGCCGCGCTTCAGGTGGCGAGAAGAATCTATGGTGCAGCGAAAGCGGGACATACCGGAACGCTCGACCCGCTTGCGTCCGGACTGCTGCCGGTCTGTTTTGGCGAGGCGACCAAATATTCGGCGAGGATGCTCGATGCGGACAAGACCTATCGCGCAAAAATCCGGCTCGGCGTAACCACCACGACCGGGGATGCCGAAGGGGAAAGCCTCTCCAGATGCGAGGTGAATGTGGATGCGGAAAGGGTTGCCAGGGTGCTGCAATCCTTCGTAGGCGAGATCGATCAGGTTCCTCCTATGCACAGCGCATTGAAGCACAAGGGAAAACCGCTTTATGCCTATATCCGTTCCGGGGTGGAAATCGAGCGCCCGGCAAGAAGGGTGAAGATTCACCGGATCGATCTGGAATCGGCTGGTTCCGATGAACTGGTGATTTCGGTGAAATGCAGCAAGGGCACTTATGTGCGGGTACTTGCGGAGGATATCGGCAAGGCGCTGGGTTGCGGCGCGCATCTGTCGGGACTGGTGCGGACTGAAATCGGCCCGTTTTCGGTCGCCGATGCGCACACCCTGGAAGAATTGAGAAGCAGGGAAGATCGGGAAGGATTGCTGCTTCCCTGCGATGCCTTGCTGCAGGATTTCGCAAGCCTCCGCCTCGCAGAGGAAGAGGCTGCATCGCTTTCCTGCGGCAGGGTGTTACAGAATTTTTCGGCCGCGGAAGGTGTTTACAGGATCTATTCCGGCGACCGCTTCGTCGGGCTGGCGGAAGTGGACAGGATCGGCACGCTCAGGGCGAAGCGGATGATGTCATGAATTTTTCGGGCTGCATGCTTGAGGAAAATGCCTTTTAAAAGGTAAAATGCAAAACTTTATTTCGGAGAAACAGAGATGTCTATCAACAGCGTGCAAAAGGCGCAAATCGTCAAGGATTATCAGAGGGCTGAAAGCGACACGGGTTCGCCCGAAGTTCAGGTCGCCCTGCTGACCGCCAGGATCAATTACCTGACCGAGCATTTCAAGAGCCACAACAAGGATCATCATTCCCGCAGGGGACTTCTGCGTCTGGTCAGCCGTCGCAGGAAACTTCTCGACTACCTGAAGCGCGTGAATTTCGACAGCTACAAGGCACTCATCGAGCGTCTGGGCATTCGCAAGTAAACCCTTCTTAAAGGATAGCACCTTGAATCATTTCAAAAAAACTGTGGCGTTCGGTCGCCATCAGCTGACTCTCGAAACCGGTGAGATCGCAAGACAGGCGAGCGGAGCAGTGATGGTCACCATGGAAGACACGGTGGTTCTGGCGACCGTGGTTGGATCGAAGTCGGCTAAGCCCGGACAGGACTTTCTGCCGCTCACCGTCGATTACATGGAAAAGACCTATGCTGCAGGCAGGATTCCCGGTGGCTATTTCAAGCGAGAAGGAAGGCCGACCGAGAAGGAAACGCTGACTTCGCGCCTCATCGACAGGCCGATCCGTCCGCTGTTTCCGGAAGGCTTCTACAACGAGGTCCAGGTGGTCGCGACCGTGTTGTCCTCCAATCCGGAAGTCGATGCGGACATCCTTTCGATGATCGGCACATCGGCTGCGCTCGCCGTTTCCGGCATTCCCTTCAACGGACCGATCGGCGCGGCCAGGGTCGGATACATCGGCGGTCAGTATGTGCTGAATCCGTTGCTCTCCGAACTCAACCAGTCCGAACTCAATCTGGTCGTGGCCGGGACCGAATCCGCTGTGCTGATGGTCGAGTCGGAAGCATTGCAGCTTTCCGAGGAAACCATGCTGGGCGCGGTGATGTACGGTCATGAGCAGATGCAGGCCGTGATCGAAGCCATCAACCAGATGGCCGAAGAAGTCGGCGCCGAGCCATGGGACTGGAATCCTCCGGTAAAGGACGAGGCACTGATCGCGGCGATTGCGGAGAAAGCGGAAAGCGCATTGCAGGAAGCCTATGCGATTCGTCAGAAGCAGGCGAGGAGCGGCCGGATCGATGAAATCCGCTCGGCCGTGCTGGATGCGCTCAACCCGGAAGGGGATGCAAACCGCGGCCAGACCATCAAGACCCTGTTCGGCGACCTGGAAGCGAAAATCGTGCGCAACCAGATCCTGAGCGGAGAGCCCAGGATCGACGGACGAGACACCCGCACCGTGCGGCCGATTTCGATCAGGACGCAAGTGCTGCCGAGAACCCATGGTTCCGCGCTCTTCACCCGCGGCGAAACCCAGGCGCTGGTGGTGGCCACCCTTGGCACCGAGCGCGATGCGCAGGTCATCGAGGCGTTGCAGGGAGAAGTCACAGAGCGCTTCATGCTGCATTACAACATGCCCCCTTATGCGACCGGAGAAACCGGTCGCGTGGGTTCGCCCAAGCGCCGCGAAATCGGTCACGGGCGTCTCGCCAAGCGCGCGCTTGCCGCAGTGCTGCCCGGCCCGGATGAATTCGGCTATTCGATTCGCATCGTCTCCGAAATCACCGAATCGAACGGCTCGAGTTCCATGGCTTCCGTATGCGGCGGCTGTCTGGCGCTGATGGATGCGGGCGTTCCGGTGAAGGCGCATGTCGCGGGAATCGCGATGGGCCTCATCAAGGAAGGAAACCGCTTCGCCGTGCTGACCGACATCCTGGGCGACGAAGATCATCTGGGCGACATGGACTTCAAGGTGGCGGGAAGCGAGAACGGCATCACCGCGCTGCAGATGGACATCAAGATCACCGGAATCACCCGCGAAATCATGAAGGCAGCGCTTTCGCAGGCGAGGGAAGGCAGGATCCACATCCTCGGGCTGATGAAGCAGTCCCTGGACGGTGCCCGCGAGCAGATGTCGATCCATGCGCCGCGCATGATCCGGATGAAGATCAATCCCGAGAAGATCCGCGACGTGATCGGCAAGGGAGGAGCGGTGATTCGCGCGCTGACCGAGGAAACCGGCACCCAGATCGACATCAGCGAAGACGGCACCGTGACCATCGCCTGCGTGACCGCGCAGGGCGGTGAACTTGCCAAAAAGCGCATCGAGGACATCACCGCGGACGTCGAAGTGGGCAGGATCTACGAAGGAACCGTGCAGAAACTTCTGGATTTCGGTGCGATCGGCAGCGTACTTCCGGGAAAAGATGGACTTCTGCATATCTCGCAGATCGCGCACGAGCGGGTCAATGCCGTTTCCGATCATCTCAAGGAAGGCCAGCAGGTCAAGGTCAAGGTGCTCGAGGCCGACGACAAGGGAAGGTTGAGGCTCAGCATGAAAGCCATGATTCCCGAACCCGTCAAGGAAGAACCGAAAGCAGAATGAAAGAACCCGGGGCAACCCGGGTTTTTTTTATCATGATACTCCTCAAGAAACTCAGCCTGTACAGGGGGAGCCGCCCCCTTCTTCTCGATGTCGACCTGGTCATCCACGACGGACACAAGGTCGGACTCGTCGGCGCCAACGGCAGCGGAAAATCGAGCTTTTTTTCTCTGCTGAAGAACGAACTGCACCAGGATTCCGGCGATCTGGAACTGCCTCCGCAGGCCGTGATCGCCCATGTCATGCAGGAAGTGGCCGCAAACTCGCTTCCATCCATCGAATATGTGATGGATGGAGATGTCGAGCTGCGCCGGCTGGAATCGATCCTGAAGAGCCACGGCGAAGGACTTGCCGATGCCATCGCAAGATACGAGGAAATAGACGGATACGGCGCAAGGGCGCGCGCAGCCCGCCTGATGCACGGACTCGGTTTCAGGGACGCGGACGAGTCGAGGGCGGTGCAGGAATTTTCCGGCGGCTGGAGGATGAGGCTCAATCTCGCAAGAGCCTTGATGTGCCGCTCGGACATCCTGCTTCTCGACGAGCCCACCAACCACCTCGACCTCGAGGCGGTTCTCTGGCTGGAATCCTGGCTCAGAAGCTACGAGGGAACATTGCTCCTCATTTCCCATGACCGGGATTTTCTGGATGGAACGGTGCGTTCGATCTGTCATCTGGAAAATCGCGGTCTGAAGCTCTATTCCGGAAATTACGGCGATTTCGAGCGGCAGCGCGCAGCGAACCTCGAACAGCAGCAGGCAGCCTACGACAAACAGCAGCGGGAAGTCGCACACCTGCAATCCTATATCGAGCGTTTCCGGGCAAAAGCCACCAAGGCGAGGCAGGCGCAAAGCAGGATCAAGGCGCTGGAACGCATGGAATTGATTTCCAAGGCGCATGTCGATTCCCCGTTCCATTTCGCATTCGAGACGCCGCGGCCTGCATCGAATCCGCTTCTCAAGCTCGATCGGGTGGATGCCGGATATGGGCAAAGGAAGATCCTGGAAGGCATTTCGATTTCGATCGAATCCGGCAACCGGATCGGACTCATCGGCCCGAACGGAGCTGGAAAATCGACGCTCATCCGACTGATCGCTGGCGAGCTCGCGCCGCTTTCCGGCGAGCGGCTGGAGGGTAAGGGGCTTTCCATCGGCTATTTCGCCCAGCACCAGATGGAAAGCCTCAGGATGGAAGAGAGTCCATTGCAGCATCTGCAAAGGCTGGAGCCTCTGGCGAGGGAGCAGGATCTGCGCGACTATCTCGGCGGATTCGGATTTTCCGGGGAAGGCGCATTGGCGACAGTGGGCAATTTTTCAGGCGGGGAGAAAGCGAGACTTTCCCTGGCCTTGCTCATCAGGCTGAGGCCCAATCTGCTGCTTCTGGACGAGCCGACCAATCACCTCGACCTGGAAATGCGTCATGCGCTTGCCATGGCGCTCCAGGATTACGAGGGCGCGCTGATCCTGGTCTCTCATGACAGGCATCTCGTCAGATCCACGACAGACCAGCTTCTTCTGGTGGAAATGGGGCGCGCGGTGCCTTTCGAAGGAGACATGGACGATTACGGCAGGCGGGTGACCGATTCTCCCGCCCTGCAAAAGAAGGCGGATGCCGCGCCCAACCGGAAGCGTCTGGAGGCGGAGCTGCGCGCGAGGAAAAGGCCGATCCTGCAGAAAATCGCCGCGCTGGAACAGGAAATGGAAGGACTTTCCGCCGAGAAATCGGCAAATGAGCTGAAAATGTCCGACCCTGAATTCTACTCGGATCGGGATGCGGTGAAATCCTGTGTCGTGCGGCAGGCTGCGATCGATGCGAAGATGGCGAACCTGGAAGAGGCGTGGCTGGAACTTCATGCGGAACTTGAATCGATGAAATAGCGTCTGAGAATCGATACCATCCGTTTTCGAGGGAGGAATAAAATGAAAAAATGGTCGCTGCTTGCAGTCCTTTTCCTCCTGTTGGGGGTTCTCTTCGCTTATCTTTATCGGCACAAGGAAGTGCATGCTCCCCAGGTCGTCCAGACACAGCCTCCCCTGCTTCAGCCTGTCCAGCCCAAGCCCCAGCCGCAGCCTCGTCAGGTGCTGGAAACCCCGCCATCCCGGCCTGCATTGCCGAATCTTGAAGAGAGCGACCGTTACACGCTCGATGCATTGGCGAGACTGATCGGGGACGGTTCGCTGATGAGGCTTTTCGTGACCGGAAGGCTGATCCACAACATCGTCGCCACCATAGACAATCTGCCGCGCAGGGATTCGACCATGAAAGTGATGCCGGTGAAGCCGCTTCCCGGCGCGTTCATCGTGGAAAATTCTGCTGACGGAATTTTCATCAGTCCGCGCAATGCGGCCCGGTATGACCCCTATGCGAGGATCGCTGAAAAAGTGGATGCAGAAAAGCTCGTCCAGTTCTACATCCATCTCTATCCGCTGTTTCAGAAGGCCTATGAGGAAATCGGTTATCCTGGGAAATATTTCAATGACCGACTGATGGTCGCGCTCGACAACCTGATCGCAGCACCGGAAATCCGGGGCCCAGTGAAGCTCGTCCAGCCGAAAGTGCTTTACCAGTATGCGGATCCGGATCTGGAGTCGCGCTCCATCGGTCAGCGCATCATGATGCGCATGGGGCAGAGGAACGAATCGATCGTCAGGGAAAAATTGAAGCAGATCCGCGAGGATCTCCAGCATCACATGCACGGGGAAGGGAAGATGGCAGCCGAGCCCGCTCCGTAATAGAATGCCGCTTTGATCCCTGAAAGGAAAAACATGAGAATCGGCACGCCGCTATCGAAGAATGCGACCAGGGTGATGCTGCTCGGCAGCGGCGAACTCGGCAAGGAAGTCATCATTTCCCTGCAACGCCTCGGCGTGGAAGTGATCGCAGTCGATCGGTACGAGCATGCGCCCGGTCATCAACTTGCACACCGCGCCCATGTCATCGACATGACCGATGCGGAGGCCCTCAGAACACTGGTCCAGGCAGAGCAGCCCGACATCATCGTTCCGGAAATCGAAGCAATCGCCACTTCGATGCTGCTGGAGATCGAAGCGCAGGGAATCGCGAAGGTGATTCCGAACGCGCGCGCGGTCAACCTCACCATGAACCGGGAAGGAATCAGGAGGCTCGCCGCAGAAAAGCTGGGGCTTCCCACTTCCCGATACGAATTTGCGGACAGTCTGGAAGAGTTGAAGTCGGCTGCGCAAAGGATTGGATTTCCGCTCCTGGTGAAGCCCGTCATGTCCTCTTCGGGGAAGGGACAGTCTTTCGTGAAGGATGTTTCCGGTCTCGATGCGGCCTGGGATCATGCGGCAAGTGGCGGAAGAGTGGATCAGGGCAGGGTCATCGTCGAGGGGTTCATCGATTTCGATTACGAAATCACCCAGCTCACCGTCCGGGCGATGGGTTGTTGCGGAGAGATCGAAACGCATTTTTGCGAACCGGTGGGGCATGTGCAGGTGAAAGGGGATTATGTCGAGAGCTGGCAACCCATGAAGATGAGCGAGTCGGCATTGACAAGATCCAGGGAAATCGCCCGTGCGGTCACGGACGATCTCGGCGGGACCGGGGTCTTCGGCGTCGAGCTTTTCGTGAAGGGGGACGAGGTATGGTTCTCCGAAGTGAGTCCGAGACCGCACGATACCGGTCTCGTCACCCTCGCAACCCAGAGGCAGAGCGAGTTCGAGCTTCATGCGAGAGCCCTGCTCGGACTGCCGGTCGATACGGCGATACGCGATGCGGGAGCGAGCGCGGTGATTTATGGCGGAATGGAAGCGCAAGGCATCGCTTTCGATGGGGTGGAACAAGCCCTGGCCGTGCCCGGATCGGATTTGCGCCTGTTCGGCAAGCCCGAATCCTTTGCGCGTCGCAGGATGGGCGTTGCGCTTGCCGTGGCCGATTCCACCGAAGAAGCCAGGGTCCGCGCAAAGCAGGCTGCAGGTCTGGTTCGTCCCGTTTTGCCCGAGTAGCCGATGCGGGAAGCCTTCATCGTATTCGATTTCGAGACCAGCGGCATGTCCCCGCAGGAGGGGGCAAGAGCGACCGAAATCGGCGCGGTTCGCGTCGAAAATGGTAAGATCGTCTCGAGTTTCCAGAGTCTGATGAATGCGGGGGTGAGAATTCCTCCCTTCATCCGGGAGCTCACCGGGATCAGCGATGCCATGATCGCAATGGCGCCGCCGGCTAAGGAAGTGATGCGTGATTTCCATGATTTTCTCGGGGATCTGCCGCTGGTCGCGCACAACGCATCCTTCGATCGCAGGTTTCTGGAAGCGGAACTGTCGCGCATCGGCCTGGAAGCACGGCAGCCCATCGCCTGTTCGATGCTGGTTTCTAGGAGAATCTATCCGGATGCGCCTGACCACAAGCTGGGCTCGCTTTTGCGGCATCTTGGGATCGAAACAGGGGAAGTGTTTCACCGCGCGCTCGCGGACGCCCATCATGCGGCCAGGCTCTGGCTGCAGATGGAAACAGAATTGCACAGCCGCTACGGCTTCGAAGAAATCCCCTTCGAAATGATGAAGCGCCTGGAATCGGTGCCGAAACGCAATGCAAACGACAGCCTCAGGAGATGGGCGAACCGTTCCTGAATCTGATGTTATACTTCTCTTTTGCTCCGGACGGACCACCATGATTCTTGATCTCATCCTCTCCACCATCGCCTTTTTCGTGGCAGTCTATTATCTGAGGAAATATTTCAACGAACTGGGATTCGAAAAGGGATTCATGAGGGCGCTGGTGATTTTTCTCGCTGCGAGCGCATTGTCGACGGGCGTTTCCGCAATCGTCGAAAAGCTTCAGGGAAACAGCGCCAATCCTCTGGATAATGCGGCTCAGGTGCAAAAACAGGTTCAGAACATGATGGGGCGTTAGCAGCAGCGCCTCACCCCGGTCCATTTCCTGTCCATTTCTTCCCTGAAGAAGGCCTTCCTGTCCAGGGGTTCCCTGTCCGGATGGAAAGACTTGAGGTGCGCGAGATAGCGCTCGTAGGCATCGTCCCCGGACAGCCTTCTGATCAGCTTCCAGAGTTTCTTCATCAGTCCCTCACCCAGTCCTCGACCAGCCTGCTCGGTATGTGCGGGGATTCGGACAAGGGCGGTACGGGAAGCCCGATCGTTTTCCTGAAGCTCACCCTCAGCATTTCGAAGATCACCACCCAGAGCACGGCAACGAAGAAGATGGTGAGCGCAGCATCGAGATGCAGGTTGAAGATGATCTGCGGCGCGATTTCCGCTTTTGCCGCAGGCAGCTTGCCGAGCGAGAGTTTTTCTGCAAGCTGGTCTGCCGCGGCATAGAAACCGATCCTCGCATCGGCGCTGGTGAGTTTCTCAAGGGAAGCGGAAGTGGTGATGAAGCTCAGCCAGGCAAGAGGGAGTCCCGTCACCCAGGCGTATTTCGCCTTTCCGGATTTGATCAGGATTCCGGTTGCGACGGTGAGCGCGATGGCGGCGAGCACCTGATTGGAAATGCCGAAAAGAGGCCAGAGCAGGTTGACTCCGCCGTTCGGATCGATCACCCCGATGTAGAGGAAATATCCCCAGGAAGCGACGATCGCAGCGCTCGTCAACAGCACGGAGGGATACCAGGAGGTGTTCCCGAGGGGTTTTGCGAAATTGCCCAGGAGATCCTGGAGCATGAAGCGGCCGACCCGGGTGCCCGCATCGAGCGTGGTGAGGATGAAGACCGCTTCGAACATGATGGCGAAGTGATACCAGATCGAAAGGAATTCACGGCCGAATGCATTGCCGAAAATGGAGGCCATGCCCACCGCAAGGGAAGGCGCGCCGCCTGTCCTGGCGAAAAGAGATTCTTCGCCCATTTCGTGTGCGAGCGTTTGCATTTCGTCGAGGGTGACTGAAAAACCCCAGGAGCTGATTTTCGATACCGCCTCGAAGCCGTGACCGACGAGGCCTGCCGGGCTGTTGATGGCGAAAAATACGCCGGGATCGAGCACGGTCGCCGCGACCATCGCCATGATGGCGACGAAGGATTCCAGCATCATGCCGCCGTAGCCGATCATCGGGATGTCCCGCTCATTGGCGATCAGCTTGGGCGTCGTGCCCGAAGAAATCAGCGAGTGGAAGCCTGAAATCGCGCCGCAGGCGATGGTGATGAAGACGAATGGGAACAGCTTTCCGGCGAAGATCGGGCCGGTTCCGTCGATGAAGCGGGTCACTGCAGGCATCCTGATTTCCGGATGCATGACGAGGATGGCAACCGCGAGCGCCACGACCGTTCCGAGCTTCATGTAGGTGGAAAGATAATCCCGCGGGGCGAGCAGCAGCCATACCGGCAGGACGGCGGCAATGAACCCGTAGCCGATCACGAGCCAGACCAGCGTCATTGCGTCGAAATTGAAGAGTGCGCGCAACTGGGGTTGATGGTCGATCCATCCTCCGGATGCGACCGAAAGCAGCAGCAGCGCCACGCCGATCAGGGAGGCTTCGAGCACTCTTCCCGGACGAAGGTGGCGCATGTAGAGGCCGATGAATACCGCGATCGGGATGGTGGCGGCAACCGTGGAGGTGCCCCACGGGCTGTGCTTGAGCGCGTTCACCACCACGAGTCCCAGCACCGAGATCAGGATCACCATGATGGAGAGCGTTCCGGCCAGGGCGGCTGCGCCACCCAGCGGTCCCAGTTCGTCGCGGGCCATCTGGCCGAGGCTCCTGCCGTCGCGTCTGGTGGAGAAGAACAGGATCACCATGTCCTGCACGCAGCCTCCCAGGACCGAACCGATCAGGATCCAGAGCGTGCCGGGAAGATAGCCGAACTGTGCCGCCAGAGTTGGACCTACCAGGGGGCCGGGGCCTGCGATGGCAGCGAAATGATGGCCGAAAGTCACCCACTTGTTGGTCGGTGTGAAATCTCGCCCGTTGTCGAAACGCTCCGCAGGAGTGGCGCGGGTGGAATCGGTCACCAGTACCTTCGCGGCAATCCAGAGCGCATAGAAGCGGTAGGATAGCGCATAAAGGCAAAGCGCGGCTGCCACGATCCACAGCGAATTGATCGTCTCTCCCCGGGAGAGCGCAATGGCGCCGAGCCCTGCAGCACCGACTATCGAAATGGCGATCCACACCAGCTTGATCATGTTTTCCCCTATGCCCTGCGCCAGGTCGTGCCCTGAGGGCCGTCCTCGAGCAGGATGCCTTTTTGCAGAAGTTCGTTTCTGATCCTGTCTGCTTCGGCGAAATTCCTGGATTTTCTCGCTTCCAGTCTTCTGGCGATCGCAGCCTCAATTTCTGCAGCGATCGAGTCGTCTCCTTGCAGGAACAGGCGTGGATCTCGCTGCAAAATGCCGAGAACTGCGGCGAGCGATTTGAGGAGCGACGCGGTAGCGCGAGAATGCGTCCGGTTGACTTCGTTGGCGAGCTCGAAAAGAACGGCGATCGCATCCGCGGTATTGAAGTCGTCGTCCATCGCCTCCCTGAAGCGGGAAGCATGCTCTTCATTCCAGTCCACTTCTTCGACGGCGGCATCGATTCCGTCGAGCGCCGTGTAGAGGCGGGTGAGGGCGGCTTTCGCATCCAGAAGATGCTGGTCGGAATAATTGAGCGGGCTCCTGTAATGCGCCCTCAGGATGAAAAAACGTACCACTTCGGCGTCGAATTTTGCCAGGACTTCCCGGACAGTGAAGAAGTTGCCCAGCGATTTCGACATCTTTTCGTCGTCCACCCGCACGAATCCGTTGTGCATCCAGTAATTGACGAATTTCTCGTCGTGCGCGCCTTCGGACTGGGCGATTTCGTTCTCGTGATGCGGGAACTGCAGATCCTGTCCTCCGCCGTGGATGTCGAAATGGTTGCCAAGGAGCTGCTCGCTCATGGCTGAGCATTCGATGTGCCAGCCGGGGCGTCCGGGCCCCCAGGGTGAATCCCAGGAGGGTTCGCCTTCCTTTGCGGCTTTCCACAGCACGAAATCCAGCGGGTCGCGCTTGGAAGCGTCGATCTCCACCCGCTCGCCCGCCCTCAGGTCTTCGAGCGATTTTCCGGAGAGGCTTCCATATGCCGCAAATTGATGCACCGAGTAATAGACGTCGCCGTTTTGCGCTGGATAGGCGAGCCCTTTTTCCACGAGCTTCGCGATCATGGAAATCATTTGCGGCACATATCGGGTTGCGCGCGGCTCATGATCTGGCGGCAGCACGCCGAGCGCAGCTTCGTCCTCGTGCATCGCCTCGATGAAGCGTTCGGTGAGTTCTCCGATCGATTCCCCGTTTTCGATCGCGCGACGGATGATCTTGTCGGCGATGTCCGTGACGTTGCGTACATAATCGACCGCATAGCCGGAAGCCTTCAGCCACCTCGTCACCATGTCGAAAACCACCATCACCCTGGCATGGCCCAGATGGCAATAATCGTAGACGGTCATCCCGCAGACGTAGATGCCCGCCCGTTCCGCTACGATGGGTACGAATTGCTGTTTTTCGCGGAGGATGGAATTGTAGATCCTGAGCATCAGTCGACATCCTTGTTGAGCACATGCCGAAGCAGTCGGGCGCGAGCCCGCTCGAGTCCGATGAGCGGAAGCACCCTGGGCATTTCCGGCCCATGGGTCTGTCCGGTGAGCGCAGCCCGGAGCGGCATGAAGAGCTTCCTGCCCTGGGCGCCGGTCGCATCCTTCACCTTCTGGGCGAAACTCTTGAAATCCGTTTCGAGGAGTTCGGAAGCCTGTTCGAAAAATGCGGAGGGGGTTTCCATGAGCACCGAAATGGCCTCATCGGAAATCGGCATCGAATCGGAATAGATGGCTTCCGCCCAAAGCTTTGCGTCATGCGGGAAAGTGACGTTCGACCGCACCGCTTCCGCAAATTTTTCCATGTCGCAATCCGGGACGATGCCGCCGACGGTCGCCTCGAGCCAGTTCACGAGCGTTTTCGTGTCCGTCTTCTGCAGCGCGAGCCCCTGCCAGTGATCGAGCTGGCTCTTGTCGTATCTTGCCGGCGCGCGCCCGAGATTGCCGATCTCGAATCCTGCCGCCAGTGCGTCCAGATCCATGAGTTCGTTCGATTCGTAATGGTGTCCGAGGCGGGCGAGATAGTTGTCGACCGCGATCGGGAAATAGCCGATTGCGCGGAGTTCCTGAACGGAAAGGCTTCCGCTCCGCTTGGAAAGCGGCGCGCCCGCTCCGTCGACGATGAGCGAAATGTGTCCGTATTGCGGGATCGGCATGGCCAGCGCTTCCAGAATGGCGATCTGGCGCGGCGTGTTGGTGAGATGATCCTCGCCTCGCAGCACATGGGTGACCTGCATCAGCGCATCGTCCAGTGCGTTCACGTAGAAGAATGCAAAAGTGCCGTCCGAACGGCGAATGATGAAGTCGCCGATCTCGTCCGTGGAATAGGTCTGCTTTCCCCGCACCAGGTCGAAGAATTCGATGCTTTCCTTTTTTGGCATGCGAAAGCGCAGGGTGTGTGAAATTCCCTGTGCGATCTTGGCTTCGATTTCTTCGGGCTTGAGATGCGCGCATTTCCCGCTGTACCTGGGAGGCTGTCCGGACTGTGCCTGCATCTTGCGGGAAACCTCGAGTTCCACCGCGCTGCAGAAACAGGGATACACTTTGCCTTCCGCCTTCAGCGATTCAAGATGCTTCTCGTAGACGGACACCCGATCGGACTGCCGGTAAGGTCCCAGTTTTCCACCCACGCGCTCTCCTTCCTGCCAGGCAAGGCCCAGCCAGGAAAGATCTTCACAAAGCGCCTGGGTATATTCTTCCCTGCTTCTCGCGGCATCGGTGTCCTCGATCCTGAGCAGGAAGATTCCTGCCGATTTTCTGGAAAGCAGGGCGTTGAAAAGGGCGGTGCGCACATTGCCGAAATGGATCAGTCCGGTCGGGCTCGGCGCGAACCTGGATTTGAGGGGAGAGGTCATGGTTCTTGGTCAAGTTGCGGGGTTTTGTTATAGAATTCCGGGTGCATCCAATCCGGAAAAGTATATCACAATGAAGCGAAATTCCTTCCTGGCGGTCTGCGCATTGCTCGGTTTTGTCGCGGCCGCCCATGCGGACGACCTGCAGGATGCGCAGAAGCTCTACGATCACGGATCGTATGCCGAGGCGCTCGATCTGGTCGGAAAAAGCCTGGGCGCCGATCCGGGCAATGTGCAGGCCAGATTTCTGAAAGGCCTCATCCTCATGAAGGAGAAAAAGGAGAGTGATGCGATTGCGGTCTTTTCCGCCATCACCGACGATCATCCGGAATATCCCCAGCCCTACAACAACCTTGCGGTCATTTACGCAGGCCGGGGCGATTACGAGCGGGCGAGAAGCGCGCTTCTTTCCGCGATTGCCGCGGATCCGCAGGATGCCATGCTGCGCAAAAATCTGGGAGATCTGTATGGAAGGCTCGCCATCCGCTCCTATACCGAAGCGCTGGGATTGAAATCCGATCCTGCGCTCGAAGGGAAACTCCGCAAAGTCGAATCCGCATTCGGGCGTCCCTGATGCAGAGTGTTTCGTGTTAAGCTTGTGGCCCAGCATCAGATCAGGGAAATCAGCATGAAAAAATATCTTTTTGCGCTCCTCTTCGCGCTGGCGAGCGCATCCGCGATGGCGGCCAATCCGGAAGTCGAGCTGAAGACCAGCATGGGCGACATCGTCGTCGAACTCTTTCCGGACAAGGCGCCCAAGACGGTTGCGAATTTTCTGCAGTATGTGAAGGAAGGATTTTACGGCGGAACGATCTTCCATCGCGTGATCCCGGGATTCATGATCCAGGGCGGAGGATTCACCACCGGCTACAGGGAAAAATCCACCCATCCCCCCATCGCGAACGAGTCGGACAACGGCCTCAGGAACATTCCCGGCACGCTTGCCATGGCGCGTACCATGGATCCGAATTCCGCCACCGCGCAGTTTTTCATCAACGTGAACGACAACAAGGCGCTCAATTTCGTCGATCCCTCCCCGGAGCGGATCGGCTATTGCGTTTTCGGCAAGGTGGTGAAGGGAATGGCAGTGGTCAACCGGATCGCTGCGGTCAAGACCGGCCCCGGCGGCCCTTTCGCCACCGATGCGCCAGAGACCCAGGTCGTCATCGAAAGCGCAACCATCGTTTCCAAATAGAAAGCATGTCATGATCAAACTTCACACCAGCCATGGCGACATTTCCCTCGAACTCGATTTCGAGAAGGCGCCCGTCACCTGCGAGAATTTCGTCTCCTATGTGGAGAGCGGTTTTTACGACAACACCATTTTCCACCGGGTGATCGGCGGATTCATGATCCAGGGCGGGGGATTCACGCCCGAGATGCAGCAGAAGAAATCCCTTGCCCCGATCCGCAACGAGGCGGACAACGGGCTGAAGAACAAGGCCTACACCATCGCCATGGCGAGGACTCCGGATCCGCATTCCGCGACCGCACAGTTCTTCATCAATCTCGTCGACAACGATTTCCTGGATTACACTTCGCCCACCCCGGAAGGATACGGTTACTGTGTTTTCGGCAAGGTGGTCGACGGTTCGGACATCGTTTCGCAGATCGGCAAGGTGAAAACCACCAGCCGGGCAGGCCACCGGGATGTCCCGGTCGAGAATGCCGTGATCGAAAAAGCCGAAGTCGTCTGAGTGGATCGGGCCGTTTTCGTCTCGGACATCCATCTTTCCGAAAGCGCCCCGGGAATCTCCTCGCTTTTCTTCCGCTTCCTGGAGGAAATCGATGCCTCCGCCCTGTATGTGCTGGGCGACCTTTTCGATGCATGGCCGGGCGACGATGATCTGGAAGATCCTTTCGTTCGAAGGGTCGTTTCGGCCATGAAGCACACCTCCCTCAGGATGAAGCTTCATGTCATGCACGGGAATCGCGATTTTCTGATGGGAAAAAGCTTTCTCGATGCCTGCGGCGCGCTTCCCGTCCCCGATCCGTTTTGCTGCGAAATCAATGGAATCCCGCTTCTGCTCGCGCATGGCGATGCCCTTTGCACGGCGGACCTGGAATATCAGGCTTTCCGCAGGCAGGTGAGGGATACTTCCTGGCAGGCAGCGTTTCTCGCGAGACCGCTGGAAGAGCGCAAGGAAGTGGCCAGGGGATTGAGGCAGCAAAGCGAAAAAAGAAAGCTGGAAAAGAGCGATGCCATCATGGATGTCGACGAATCCGCCGTGGCCGAGGCGTTCAGGGCGCATGGATATGTCACCATGATCCATGGTCATACGCACAGGCCGGGAAAGCACCAGCACCAGGTGGATTCAATGCTTTGCGAAAGGTGGGTGCTCGGCGACTGGCATGAAACGGGCGCGATCGGCATTTCCGCATCCGGGGAGGGGCTCTCCTTCCTGGAAATCAAATAGACGAGTGATTCCATCGACAATGTTTCTGGCTCGGTCTAGAATACGTAGCGCCAATCACTATCTTTAGGAGAAACAATGGAACATACGCTTCCCCCACTGCCCTATGCACTGGACGCGCTGGCGCCCACCATTTCCAGGGAAACCCTGGAATATCATCACGGCAAGCATCATCAGGCTTATGTGACCAATCTGAACAACCTGATCAAGGGAACCGAGTTCGAAAATCTTTCCCTCGAGGAAATCATCCTGAAGTCCTCCGGTGGGATCTTCAACAATGCAGCCCAGATCTGGAACCACACCTTCTACTGGAACTGCCTCTCCCCCAATGGCGGCGGCGAGCCATCCGGTGCGCTCAGGGATGCGATCGATGCGAAATTCGGCTCCTTCGAAGAGTTCAAGAAGCAGTTTTCCCAGACTTCGATCACCACTTTCGGCTCCGGCTGGGGATGGCTGGTGAAAAATGCGGACGGCTCGGTCGAACGGATGAGCACCAGCAATGCGGGCACACCGATGACTTCAGGCAAGACCGCGCTGCTCACCTGCGACGTCTGGGAGCATGCCTATTACATCGACTACCGGAACCGCCGTCCGGATTATGTCGGCGCATTCTGGAACCTCGTCAACTGGGATTTCGTCTCCAGAAACTTCGGTTGACGGGAGCAGGGGAAGGTTTTTCTTCCCCGCATTGAATCGGCGCCCGAATTGTGCTATAGACAAAATAGGTCTTGTACAAGGGCAAACTGCCAGCAATGGCAGGACGCAAAGTCTCCGATCCGGAAATTTCGGATAGCGGGATTGCCGGGAGCCGATCATGAGCATTTCAGGTCTTGGCGTATATCTCTCCCCTTCGGTCGGGAGCATGCCTGTCGCCGAAAATCAGGCAAAAGAAGCCGTCATCCAGTCCGGCGTCGAGTCGACTATCTCGGATTACGGCAAGATCCAGAATTCCCTTTCCACCCTGCAGTCCAGACTGCAGAATCTCTTCGCAGCCCCTGCTGCAGCCGATGCCGCAACCAAAGCGCCCGAGGCGCAGGGCAGCGTCCTGGAGGCGCCCGCCGGCTCCTCCGAAATGCTGATTGCGGCAAGAGCGGTGGTCGACAGCTTCAATCTGTCCCAGATGGCGGCAGTGAAAAGCCAGCTTGCGCAGGCATTGAGTGCCATTTCTCCTGCCGAGCTTTCGATTGTGGGCATTTCCTTTTCTCCGAACGGACTGATTTCCCTCGATGGTCAGGTGCTCGGCAGCGCGGTTTCCTCCAATCCATCCGGTGTATCCAGGGTGTTTTCCTCCATTTTGCAACAGATGATGGCACAGCCGCTTCCGGCTGGAGCCAGTCCGTTGCAAGGCTCGACAAGTTTCGCTTCACAGGCGAGCCCCGCGGCACAATATCGGCTGGTTTCGGAGTTCGGATGAATGCTTGACATTTTTTGCAAAGAGTTTATCCTTTTCTCCATGGCAAATCTCTCCTTGCATTTTCTGCTCCCCTCTTCCCTGCTTCTCGCAGGGCTGCTGCGCTTCGCGCGCTAAATACTTTCCCTTTCCCCATTTCGCATTACAAGGTCGGCCTTTCAGGCCGGAAGAATCATTGCTTCAAAGGAGAGCAGCATGTTGTCCAGACCTTCCACCAAATACCAGCCCTTTCCGCCCGTTGCCCTGAAGGACCGCACCTGGCCGGATCGGGTGATCACTTCCCCTCCGATCTGGATGAGCACCGATCTCAGGGATGGCAACCAGGCGCTGATGGAGCCGATGGGCATGGAAAAGAAGCTTGCCATGTTCGGGATGCTCACGGAAATCGGTTTCAGGGAAATCGAAGTCGGTTTTCCTTCCGCCTCCGCAGTCGATTTCGGCTTTGTGAGGAAACTCATCCTGGAAAACAGGATTCCTGAGGAAGTGACCATCGAGGTCCTGACTCCTTCCCGTGAGGAGCTCATCGAACGGACGCTCGAATCCGTGAAAGGGGCGAAGAGGGTCATCGTCCATCTCTACAATGCGACATCCCCCTTGTTCAGGAATGTCGTTTTCGGACTCGATCGCAAGGGCACGATCGAGCTTGCCTTGCGAGGGACCAGGCAGATCCGCGCGCATGCGGATCTTCATCCGGAAACCGAATGGATTTTCCAGTATTCCCCGGAAACCTTTTCCGCGACCGAGCTCGAATTTTCGAAAGAGATCTGCGATGCGGTGGCGCAAGCATGGGGGCCTTCGAGGATGATCGTCAATCTTCCTGCCACCGTCGAAATGGGCACCCCCAACATTTTTGCCGATCAGGTGGAATGGATGCATCGCCATCTCGCCAGAAGGGATTCGATCGTCCTCAGCGTGCATCCGCACAATGACAGGGGATGCGCAGTGGCTGCTGCGGAACTCGCCCTCATGGCCGGGGCGGACAGGATAGAAGGTTGTCTTTTCGGCAATGGCGAGCGTACCGGAAACGTGGACCTCATCACGCTTGCGCTCAATCTCTACACGCAGGGGATCGATCCGGGTCTCGATTTCTCGGATATCGACCTGGTCCGGCAGCGTTATGAGGATTGCTGCAGGCTTCCGGTTCACCCCAGGCATCCCTATGCAGGGGATCTCGTTTTCACGGCTTTTTCAGGCTCCCACCAGGATGCCATCCGCAAGGGGTTGGCGCAAAGGAGGGAGGGGGATCTTTGGGAAATTCCCTATCTTCCGCTCGATCCGGCAGACCTCGGGCGAAGCTATGGCGCCATCATCCGCGTCAACAGCCAGTCAGGGAAAGGCGGAATGGCCTACCTGTTGCAACAGGCTGCAGGGCTCGATCTTCCGCGTCGCCTGCAGATCGAATTTTCGCAAATCGTGCAGCGCGAGATGGACCAGTCCGGGCGGGAAGTTTCTCCGGCGGAACTCCACGAGATTTTTTCGCGCGAATACCTCGAATGCGCCGAAATGCGCTATCTCGATCACCATGTCGAGGAAGTCGGTTCCGGCGAAGTCGAAATCGTCGCGGAAATCCAGGTTTCAGGCAATATGAAGCGTATATCCGGCCATGGGAATGGGCCGATCGATGCTTTCGTGGATGCGCTCGGGCTCGACATCGTGATCCTCGATTATCATGAGCATTCGGTGGGAAGCGGTGCGAACGCACAGGCAGCAGCCTATGTCGAAATGCGCGTGGAAGGGGGCGCTACGCTGCACGGGGTGGGGATCGATGCCAACATCGTCACGGCCTCCCTGCGCGCGATCCTGAGCGGAGCCAGCCGGTCGGCGAGACTTCATTTGGCAGAAGTCTGTGCCGCTTCCTGAAGGCTCGCTCAGGCGATGCGGATGGTGTCGAACTCCGCGGTTTGCGAAGCGGAATGTCCGGAGGTCGCCTCCCTGAAGAATAGCAAGGTTTCGTTGGCGACGATTTCCTTCTGGTTATCCATGGTGATGTTGTGATAACTGTCGTCGAGAAAGACCTTGCGAACCTTCTTGCTGGCGAGGTGATGCTCCACGTAGTCCGCGCTTCTGGTGGTGGAAGTGTCGTCTTCCAGCGAATGAATGAGCAGCGCGGGGCAGTCGATTTCAGGGAGCACGCGCTTTGCTTCGCGGATCAGTTTTTCCGCCTCGTGCAGCCTGGTCATGGGGATGCTGGCGGTCAGCGAAGCGAAGGTGGATTTTTCCCCCATTTCCCGGGAGATCCAGGCTCTCAGTTGTTCGTTCTTGATCCCGTAGGGTTCGCTTTCCTTGTAGGTGTAGAGATAGCGGAAAGGGGTGTGGTAGCCGATGTTGAGGAGGAATCGATACCAGGGGATGTTCCAGCCGTCGAAATACAGCGTGGTCGAGTAAAGGGCGAGCGATGCGACTTCCCCTTTTCTTTCCGAGGCGAGTTTCAGTGCAAGCACTGCGCCGATGCACAGACCGCAGACGGAGACCGTCCGGTATTTCGACTTCAGTTCGTCGAAATGCTCGACCACTTCCTCCAGCCAATCCTGCCATTTCTCGGAGAAATTTTTTCCGGTTCCGATGCCGTGTTTTGAAAACCGGGGCACCCTGACCGAGAATCCTGCCTTGTACAACGACCTGCCGACATACTGCATTTCCAGCGGGGAGCCTGACAGTCCATGAATCAGCAGGACTGCATCCTCTCCCTTGACGAGGTCGATGTGCTTCATCAGTGCCACGGGGTCAGCCATGTTTTCCTTTGCGGTTGAGAATCCGACCCCTAAATATAGCAGAGAAGCGTGGATGGTATCTGAAATTTACATTCCGGATACAATCAGTTTTTACGCAATACCCAGTACACTTCTCCTGGCCATCCGGGAAACAGGGCGCCGAACAAGAGATTGAAGCGGAACCACCAGTTGTAGTATTCGAGGAAAAACCCCTGCTTCCTCATGAAAAAGGCTCCGCTCATGTATTCCACGGAGAGCCCCGCTGCTTCGGCCATTTTCCTCACCCGCTGCGGCGAAAATACGCTGACATGGCCGTGTTTTCTTGCGTTTTTCCTGATTTTCTGTTCACGCCCTTCGGCCAGCCACTGCGGCGTGACCGGGAAGCCACCGATCATGATTCCGCCCTTTTTCAGGGAAGGGGCGAGCTTCTGGACGATTTCCTCCGGGTTTTCGAGGTGCTCCAGCACGTGCAGCAGGATCATCGCGTCGAACTCTCCTTCCAGGCTGAATTCAGGCGCTTCGAGATCGGTTTCCACGAATTCGCTATATCCGCTCCGTTCAAGAGCCTCCTTCTGGATCAGGCAATCCACTGCCTGCCATCTGGAATAGATCCGGGAATTGCTCGATGAATCCACGAACTGCTTCATCTGCCCGGTATCGACCCCGATTTCGCAGATGGAAAGCGGTCCCCTGCGCGAGGCTTCCCTCAAAAAATGATACATGAACCAGTAGCGGATCAGCCTGATCGGGTAATGCACTTTCTTGACCCTGGAGGGCATGCCGAAACTCGCATTGCGGATCGTCTGGTTGTTCTTGAGGAAACGGGTGTCCCACTTGAGATGAGAAAATTTCATGTTGTCCTGCGTCCCTGTCCGTTGCATACAAAGATAGCGAAGGACTGTATCATGGAAAAAAAATCGTTACCTGAAGGGATCTTAAGAAAACCTTTCTTGTTTGTAAGGAAAGTATCCTCTTATGGACTTTCGGAGAAAACATGGAACCACCTGCAATTTTGAAAACATCCAGACTGGTGCTGCGTCCCCTTGAAACGGGGGATGCAAAAGCGCTGTTCGGGCTGTTCTCCTTTCCGGAAGTGACCCGCTATTACGAAATCGATACCCTGCGCAATGAGGCCCAGGCGCTGCTCCTGCTGGAGCATTTCCTCGCCTGCGGGCGCCATGCCATCACCCTGGAGGGAAGATTCATCGGCAGTTGCGGGCTGTTCGCCTTCCATCCTGAATATCATTCCGCTTCCCTGGGGTACGATCTCCTGCCGGAATGCTGGGGTAAGGGATTCATGAGCGAGGCGCTTTGCGCGCTGCTGGATCACGGGTTTTCCTCGCTCTCCCTCAACCGGATCAATGCGCTCGTCCATCCGGAAAACATTCGCTCGATCCGGCTCCTGGAGCGATGCTGCTTCGAAAAGGAAGGAGTCATGCGGGAATTCGGATTCTGGAAGGGGGCTTACCACGACATGAGCCTGTATGCGCTGCTGAAAAGGCATTGGGATGGTTGCAGGAAGTCTCTGGCGCAGGGATAATCGCGTGATTCCAGAATCAGGCAACCGCTTCATGAATGGCAATTTTTTTGCCGGCATCATCCGGCATATCGGCCTCGCGCTCCTTTTCAAGCACGATGGCACCGGGCTGCCTGGAAAAGCTTCGCCTTCCTTCTATATCCTGGTGATGACCGCCGTCCTTTTTGCCATCGGCAGGCACCTCGCTTTCGGAACCTTTCCCGCCTTCGTGTCCGTTTTTCGCTTTCTGGTGGTCCTTGCCGCCATTTCGGTCATTTTCAACGCTTCGAAGTATTACCTGATCTCGCTGTTCCTGTGCATTTCGATCGGCATCGACGCGATCGCGATTTGCTCCTCCTTCCTGCCCACGCTTCCCGGACCGTTCTTCTTCCTGCTTTCCTTGTGGGAAACCGCTGCGTTCGTGATGGGGATCATTCGCACCACGAAAAGAACAGGGTGAGTTGTGCGCTCATCCGGCTCGTGATATATTGCCTTCAAATAGTAATGATTATCATTTACCGGAGGTCGTATGTCTTGGCGTGCTGTGTTGGTGCTCGTGTTTTTATCGTTTGCTCAGAATGTTGCTGCAGGGGATCCGGATCGGGGAATGAAGAGGACTTTGGGGATCGAGGAGGCCTGGGTCGAAAATGCGGTGTACGTTTCGACGGTGCGCGACAACAATGCCAATCAGGGGCATTCCTGGAATTTCGGAATCGAATGGGACAATGTCATTTCCGGAGACTGGGGAACCGAAATCGATGCGCCGGGCATCCTGGCGCAGCAGCCTCTCGGGCGAGCACCTTCTGCCCTTGCGCCGATCACGGCCGGGCTGAAATATGCGCCCATTTCCTGGGGGGATGACGAAAGCGAGGAATCCGGCGTGATCGGATTCGAATTGGAAGGAAGCTGGTGGGCAAGTCCGCAGCCGATCAATTTTCCAGGAGTGGGTTCCAGCATCGCGGAACAGGTTCTGGTTGCGACCAGAATGGGGCGATACAGTTTTCAGGGCGCATACGGGGTCAGCCAGAGGGCGGGTGCGGATGCAAGGACCGGCTGGTTTGCGAGCAACGCGATCGGCGCAAAGATATCGGATGAATGGGTGATTCAGGTGGAATTCGATTTCAACCGAACCAGCGTCGATTCTTTCGGAAACACTGCGGTGGCGAGGATCGTGACGCCTCAGGTGGGCTGGCAGATCAATCCGGCGTGGCAACTCGTCATGGGCGAATCGTTTTCCAGGGTGGGCGCATTGAATTCCGTCATGACCAATCTTTTGCTCGAATACAGCTACGATGCTGATGAGAAATAATCTCATTGATGATGTAAAATGGGATTTTCGCCAGGAGGAATCTAGAAATGCGCAAAACCGCAATCGTACTCATCGCATCCGCACTGTTGGCCGGAACGGCTGTTGCAGCGGACGCCCCCCAGCAAAAGCCGGCCGCCGCGAAACGCTTCGTCCATCCCAAATTCGAGAATTGCCATCACGAGGCCCATGAACACATGGGATATGGAATGGGTGGTTACGGCATGATGGGGCATCAAGGCGGCATGATGGGCGGATCGGATGTCAAGATGCTCGGCCCCCGCACCGCCATCGTCCTTTCCCTTCCCCTGACTGCAGAGCAGCGGGCCAGCATCAACAAGCTGACCGACAAGCTCCAGCACGACAACTGGGCCACCATGGGAACCATCATGGACGATACCGGCGTGCTTCGCGATCTGTATCAGGCTGAAAGGCGCGATCCTGTCGCGATCGACAAGACCTACCAGCGGATTTTCGATCTGAAGCGCCAGATGATCAAGGGCGCTCTGGACACGGAAAATCAAATCGAGGACCTGCTTACGCCCGATCAACTGAAGGAATTCAGGGCTCGCCTTCAGCAGCAGGTTCGCTGAAGTCAGGCTGCCCCCTCCCTTTTCACGCAGCCACTTCGATCCAGCAGGCGAAAATCGGATGGCCGTCGATGAGGATGGGAGGGCCTGCCCGGTGGGCATGGAAGCCTGCACGGCGCAGCAGCCGCTCGATTCCGAGTGGGGATACGGTGATGAGCCTCTTCGCGCCCATCTCTGCTGCGCAGCGGATCGCTTCCTGAAGAAGATTGACTGCGGTCGGGGAGGAGAATTGCCCCCTGACCGAGGAAGTCGGGCTGCGGAAATCGTGCGCTGCGAACCTGGAAAGCTCCCAGATTTCCGGTGAGCAGGGAACTTCCTGACCATTCATCAACTGCGGGAACACTTCCCCGAGCAGATAGGGGCGATGGGTGGGCAGCAGTCTCGCGCATCCGTTGACCAATCCGTCTTCATCCTGGGATACCACGTATACCGTGTCTTTGCGGTCGAACTGATCGAGTTCCATCCCGTCCCTGGTTTGCAGTTCCCATCCCAGCATTTCGACGAAAAGCTTGTGGCGATAGCTGGAAACGCTTTGAAAAAGTTGGCTGGAAATTCCTTCCGAAGTGCCCGTGGTGAAATTCATGACGTCCCCCGCAAA
The DNA here is from genome assembly GCA_013044025.1 of Burkholderiales bacterium. Classification (GTDB taxonomy): domain Bacteria; phylum Pseudomonadota; class Gammaproteobacteria; order Burkholderiales; family JABEVD01; genus JABEVD01. The sequence continues at coordinate 590 of JABEVD010000149.1, read as the reverse complement.
AATTGGATGAAGTCAAAATTTGCTCCATTGCGGGAATTTATGTAACTGTCAACTTTGACAGTTACCCCTCCTGATCAGGCATATCTGAGGCCGATCTGCTCATATACCTTGCTTTGCCATGAGATTGAATCTAAAAAGATATCAAGCAGGGTGGCAGTGATTTCCGGGCCGCTGTCCTCGTCTCCGGAAATCAGCATGATATTGCTGCGGGGGAGGTCGCATTTGATCAGCCTGGGCCTGTTTCCGGATATTTCGAGTTTCCAGTCCCAGCCGATGGTGATGGCGGGCGTGGTTTCGGTGATCCATTCCGTGTAGCCGGTGATTTCGGTGTGCTGGGCTGCTTCGAAACCGCGGTCATGATCTTCCTCGTCGAGACCGGATGCGAGATGGACGAGTTCCAGATCATGCAGTTCCCGGAAGGTCATGCGGATATATCCGTCCTTGGAGACCTCCGGAATCCGGGAGGAGGGCGGGTTTGGCGATGTTTGAAGTGAAGGTTTCATTTTGGATTTTCCTTTTGAGAAGGGAATTCATGTTAGCCGCTTCGACAAGCCGTGTACATTGTCACTATTGACAGTGACGGGACTATT
>JABEVD010000019.1 GCA_013044025.1 Burkholderiales bacterium | reverse complement strand
GATTTCGGGGACATAATACTTAATTCTGGTTATTTCTCTGAACCTGCGCACAAAAATGGAAAACTCGCGTTCAGGACCATGAAAGGGCAAGGGGGCAGCTCACTGCTCCATTGCCGCTCGAGTTCGGCCGAGGACAAAATGGGGAACCTGTCACGGTAGAAGATGCCCATCCGCCGATCACGAAAACCATCTGAGAAATGCGGCGGAAGTGATGGCGACAAAGGCGAGCGTGGCAAGAAGATGCCAGGATCCCTTTTTCGCCCGTTCGCTCCAGGATTCCGATTTCCACAGATAGAGCGCAGCGACCGAAAATCCCGAGACCGCGCAGACCATCTTCACGATGAGCGCATCGACCGCGATTCCGCCGATGTCCGGAAGATGCTTGTAGAAAGCATAGCTGATGATGCCGAAGAGCGCGCCGGTCGCCGACTGCACCGCACACCCGGACAAAACCAGCCAGGCGAGACGCCTTTTCTCCTTCGAAAAAAGCGCGGCAACCGAACCCGCGGTCACCGCGACCGCGCCCAGATTGTGAATGCTCTGATCGAGCGCATAAGCGAGATTCTGCAGATCCATGCCGATCTCCTAGGGCAGGTCCACCCTGATCCAGATCCTGTTCGTACGGGTATGGTATTCATCCGAATCCGAGCTTGCCTGCCCGGCTCCACCGAGTTCGATCCATTGCCCGATTTTTCCCGTCACCCTGGTCGTGAGCCTCTGGCGATCGATTCCTCCGTCCACGGGATGCTCGTAGACCGGACTCGCCTCGAGAGAAACCGATTCTCCGCTCACGGTGGCGACGACATAGAATCCACTCGACACTTCATTATAGGTGTTGGTCACAGTCGCGCCATAGGGCCCCATGGTCACGACCTGATTCGGAATGCTGCGCCCGACCGAAATGAAGGATGGGGAACCTTCCAGCACCCGCACATGGCTCTCGTTCGCTCCGCTCGCTGACTCCGTGCCGTAGACGCTCTCCCGCTCGGTGGATACCTCCCCCTGGCGCACCGTGATCATCAGGTTCTTCGGCGCCCTGTCGAGTTTTTCGACGAGCCTCCTCACTTCGCGCGGATTTGCCGTGCGCACGATGAGCTGGTCGCCCATCCCGGAGACCGCTTCCCCCTTTGCAAGCAGCGGCTGGATCACCGGAATCAGATCCTCCGCCCTCCTGTATTTCAATGTGATGACCTCGATCGACGCAGCGTTCGCCAGCAGCGGAAAAAGCATTAAAAACAAAATCAAGTATCTCAAATCCCGCTCCCTGTAACGATTTCCATGGTTGAAACTTTCACCCGGATTCTGTAGTCTTATTATCACGATAAATGCATCAATACAAGGAGCAAGCATGCAACCGCAATATTCGTCCATTCCCTCCCAGGGCTTTGTAGCCGCGCAGAACCGGGTTTTGCGCAACACCTACTGGCTGCTCGGACTCACCATGATCCCGACCGTGATTGGCGCGATCGTGGGCATGGGCACCAATTTCGCATTCATGATGCACTCCCCGCTGATGGGCTCTCTCGTCATGCTCGCGGTGATGTTCGGCCTGATGTTCGCAGTGAGCGCGACCCGGAACAGCAGTCTCGGCATCCTTTTCCTGCTGTTCTTCACCGGAGCGGCCGGCTTTTTCCTCGGCCCCATCCTGCAGGTTGCGCTGCATCTGGCCAACGGTCCGCAACTCATCGGCATCGCCGCAGGCGGCACCGGCGCGATCTTTCTTTCGCTCGCCACAGTCGCGACCGTATCGAAGCGGGATTTCGGCTTCATGGGAAATTTCCTGTTCGTAGGCCTCATCCTGCTCATCATCGCCTCCTTCGCCAACATCTTCCTGCATGTTCCGGCGGCATCCCTCGCGATTTCGGCGATCGCCATCCTGATCTTCTCCGGATACATCCTGTTCGACGTGAGCGGGATCGTTCACGGCGGGGAAACCAACTACATCATGGCGACCCTCACGCTCTATCTGGACATCTACAACATCTTCGTCAACCTGCTGAGCCTGTTGATCTCTCTTTCCGGGGATCGGGACTGAGGCCGGAATGACCTGACCGACGCCGCCGCAAGGCGGCGTTTTCAATGGAGGGGAAAATGCGCAAATCCTTGGCGATGCTCCTGCTGCTTGCAGCCGGAAACGCAATGGCAACCGATGTAACCACGCTGCAGGCGGCGCTGGAATCCGCAAGGCAGCAGATGATGGATGCGAAGGCGCAATACGAAGCCTCGCAGAACGAACGATCCAACCAGGAAAAGGCCGTCTCCCGACTCCAGGCGGAACTGGTCAAGCAGAAAAAGCGCCTTGCCGAAGACATCGCAAGCGAAAAAGCGGCAAGCGAAAGCTATGCGCAGGCGAAAAAAAATCACGATCATGCCCAGGCGATCCTGGATCGGGCATGGAGCGGAAAATGAACCTCCGCCGCAAGGGCTGAAAAACGTTCTGAAATACGATAGAATTTCCTTTTGAATATACTTGGAGAAAAGTTCATGTCGATGTCCGACCGCGACGGTCAGATCTGGTTTGACGGTAAAATGGTGGAATGGCGCGATGCGACCGTCCATGTGCTCACCCATACCCTGCATTACGGCATGGGCGTATTCGAAGGCGTAAGAGCCTACCAGACCGAAAACGGAACGGCCATTTTCAGGCTTCAGGAGCATACCGAGCGCCTGTTCAATTCGGCCCATATCCTCGGCATGAAAATCCCGTATGACGTGGAAACCATCGCGCAGGCGCAGCTCGAAGTGGTGCGCGCGAACAAGCTGGTTTCCTGCTACATCCGCCCCATCGTCTTTTACGGTTCCGAAGCGCTCGGCATCGCCGCGAAGAATCTCAGCGTGCATGTCGCCATCGCCGCCTGGCCATGGGGCGCCTATCTCGGTCAGGAAGCGCTGGAAAAGGGTATCCGCGTGAAGACCTCTTCCTTCACCCGCCACCATGTCAACATCACCATGTGCAAGGCGAAGGCCACCAGCAGCTATGCCAATTCCATCCTCGCCCACAACGAAGCGGCTCAGGACGGTTACGACGAAGCGCTGTTGCTCGACGTGGACGGTTTCGTGACCGAAGGGTCGGGTGAGAACATCTTCATCGTGAAAAGAGGCAAGATCTATACGCCGGATCTCACTTCAGCCCTCGACGGAATCACCCGCAACACCATCGTGCAGTTCGCCGAGGAACTCGGCATCCCGGTGATCGAAAAGCGCATCACCCGGGACGAAATCTACACTGCAGACGAAGCCTTCTTCACCGGCACTGCGGCCGAAGTCACGCCTATCCGCGAACTCGACAACCGGACGATCGGAAACGGCGGACGCGGCCACATCACCGCAAGGCTGCAGAAGATGTTCTTCGACTGCGTTTCCGGGAAACTGGAGACTCATTCAGACTGGCTCTACTACATCTGACGGGAATAAAAAATGAGCGAATCCAGGAACGCGCAGCGCCACATCGAAGTGACGCCGGAAGACCTTCCGCTGCATTGCCCGATGCCCTCCATGACGCTTTGGGACTCCCACCCCAGGGTGTTTCTCCCCATCGAGGAAACCGGGGAGGCGCTTTGCCCCTATTGCGGCACGCGTTACACCCTGAAGGGAGAAGCTCGTCATCACTGAGCAGCGGATCCTGATCGTCGCCCCTTCCTGGGTGGGCGACGCGGTCATGGCGCAACCCCTTTTCAAGCGCCTCAAGGAACGCAACGGCAATTCGGTTCTGGACGTTCTTTCGCCCCCCTGGTGCGCTCCGCTCTTTTCCAGGATGCCGGAGGTGAACGAGGTGCTCGTCAATCCGTTCGGCCACGGCGAACTGGGCCTGGGGGCACGCTATCGACTGGGCGCGCAATTGCGGGAGAAGCATTACGATCAGACGATCGTGTTGCCGAACTCGCTGAAGTCCGCGCTCGTCCCCTTTTTCGCGAAAATCCCGAAGCGCACCGGCTATGTGGGCGAGATGAGGCGAGGACTCCTCAACGATGCGAGGATCCTGCAAAAGTCGCGCTATCCGCTCATGGTCGAGCGCTTTGCGCTGCTCGCGGAAGAGAGGAATGCGCCCTTGCGTCGCCCCCTCCAGTACCCTTCGCTTGAGTCGAACCCGGAGCAGCAAAAAGCAGTGCTGGAAAAGCTGGGCCTCTCTCCGCAAGGAAAGGTCGCCATTTTCTGTCCAGGCGCGGAATACGGCCCCGCCAAGCGCTGGACTCATTTCGCCGAGCTCGGAAAAATGCTCTCGGAGGAATACGAAATCTGGCTGGTGGGATCGAAAAAGGATTTCGAGGTCGGAGAAGCCATCCGGGCGAAATGCGCAAACTGCCACAATCTCTGCGGGAAAACCGGGCTGGACGAGGCGGTCGATCTTCTTTCCGCAGCCGCCATCGTGGTCTCCAACGACTCCGGCCTGATGCATGTCGCGGCCGCGCTCGGGAAACCCATGATCGCGATCTACGGCTCCTCCAGCCCGGGCTTCACCCCGCCGCTTTCGGACAAGGCGGTGATCGTGAAACTCGAACTGCCCTGCAGCCCCTGTTTCGAAAGGGAATGCCCGCTCGGCCATTTCGACTGCATGAACAAGCTCTCTCCCGAAATCGTTTACGGAAAGATCCGGGAGATTGCGAAATGAATTATGCCGCCCCCTCCTGGCTGAAAGGCGGGCACATGCAGACCATCTATCCTGCAAAGATGATCAAACAGCCCGGAATCGCCTACAGGAGGGTGAGATGGGAAACCCCGGACGGGGATTTCATCGATCTCGACCATGTGGACGGTGAAGGACCGCTCGTCGTGCTGTTTCACGGCCTGGAAGGGAGCTCGCAGAGCCATTATTCCCTTTCCCTGATGCATGCAGTGAAAGGACACGGCTGGAATGGCGTGGTGGTTCACTTCAGGGGATGCAGCGGCGAACCCAACCTTTTGCCTCGCGCCTATCATTCCGGGGATCATGAGGAAATCGACTGGATATTGCGCCGGTTGCGCGAGGAAAATGCCGGCCGAAAAATCCATGCAGCAGGCGTATCCCTGGGCGGCAATGCGCTCCTCAAATGGCTGGGTGAATCCGGTGAAAAGGCTCGGGAAGTGATCGATGCCGCAGCCGCGGTATCCGCGCCGATCGATGTCGCGGCCTCGGGAAATGCGCTGGGACGAGGGTTCAATTCCGCCTACACCAGGGAATTCATGAAGACGCTCAGGGAAAAAATCCTGGACAAGCTCGAAGTCCATCCCGGCATCGTGGATCGGAATGCGCTGCTTGCAGCGAAAAATCTGCGCGAATTCGACGATGTCTATACCGCGCCGATCCACGGATTTCGCGATACCGACGACTACTGGGAACGCGCGAGCAGCAGGCGTGGGCTTGCCTCGATCCGGGTCCGGACCCTGATCCTCAATGCAAAAAACGACCCTTTCCTGCCGGCAAAATCCTTGCCCGCCATGGAAGATGTATCGGATTCGGTGACGCTCGAATTCCCGGATGAGGGAGGGCATGTCGGATTCGTTTCCGGCGCATTTCCGGGAAACCTCGACTGGATGCCGCAAAGGCTGCTCGATTTCTATTCAACAAGATAAGGAAAAACCATGACTCGATTTCCCAGGGAAATCTTCAAAGCCTACGACATCCGGGGAATCGTAGGAAAATCCCTAACTGCCGAAGTCGCAAAGGCAATCGGCAGGGCGCTCGGTTCGGAAGCCATCCTTCTGGGACAGAAGGAAATGGTGGTGGGACGGGACGGAAGGCTATCCGGCCCTGAAATTTCCGCAGCGCTCGCTGAAGGCATGCGAATGACCGGAATCGACGTGATCGACATCGGCCTGGTCGCGACCCCCATGGTGTATTTCGCAACCCACCATCTCGGAACCGGCTCCGGCGTCATGGTGACCGGCTCCCACAACCCGCCCGAATACAACGGCCTCAAGATGGTGCTCGCGGGCAACACGCTCTCGGGAGAATCCATCCAGGCGCTGCTCAAACGCTGCGAGGCGAACGATTTCATCGCAGGATCCGGCACGATCCGGCAATTCGACATCCGTGAGGCCTATCTGGAGCGGATCGTCTCGGACATCCGCCTTTCCCGTCCGATGAAAATCGCGGTCGATTGCGGAAACGGCGCGCCGGGCGCATTCGCGCCGGAGCTCTACAGAAGGCTCGGCTGCGAAGTGAAGGAGCTCTTTTGCGAAGTGGACGGGAATTTCCCGAACCACCATCCCGATCCATCCCATCTCGAAAACCTGAACGATCTGATCGCAGAACTGAAAAGCGGAAATTCCGAAATCGGGCTTGCTTTCGACGGCGACGGGGACAGGCTTGGCGTGGTGACGAAGGACGGCAGCGTGATCTTCCCCGACCGCCAGCTCATGCTGTTCGCGGCAGACGTGCTCTCCAGGAATCCAGGCTCGAAGATCATTTACGACGTGAAATGCACCAGGAACCTCGCTCCCTGGATCCGCGAACACGGCGGCGAGCCGGTCATGTGGAAGACAGGACATTCCCTGATCAAGGCGAAAATGAAGGAAACCGGCGCTGCGCTTGCAGGAGAAATGAGCGGGCATGTTTTCTTCAAGGAGCGCTGGTACGGCTTCGACGACGGGCTCTATGCTGGCGCGAGGCTGCTCGAAGCGCTCAGCCGCATGGAAGACCTGGACGCGGTGCTGCACGGCCTGCCGGATGCGGTGAGCACGCCCGAACTGCAGATCAGGCTGGAAGAAGGGGAGAACTACGAAATCATCTCGAAGCTCCAGTCGGAAGCGGTTTTCGAGGGCGCGCGCGAGATCATCCGCATCGACGGACTCCGGGTCGAATATCCGGACGGTTTCGGCCTTGCCCGTTCCTCCAACACCACTCCGGTGATCGTGCTAAGATTCGAAGCAGACAACCGGGAAGCGCTTTCGCGCATACAGGACGATTTCAGGCGAGTCATCCTGCAAGCGAAACCCGGAGCAATCCTGCCTTTCTGAACGGGTACGCTTCCATGGCGGAAGAAGAACAAGATTCCCATTTCCTGAAGAGCGTCACCTCCCTCGGAGACGAGCGGAAGATCGTCGCGAGCGAGGATATCTACTCCCAGTCCGGGATCAAGCTGGCGAGCGCCGGCACGAGCATAGACAGCTCCTTCTACGACAGGCTGGTGAAGCACAAGCTGAAATCCGGACTGGAGGCGTGCATGTCCGTCGAAGGGGCGCTGTCGGCTTCCGAAATCGCAGCGGATGTGAAGCGCGCCACCCGCTCCGAATTTTCCGCCATGGAAAATCTCGTCGACATGAGCCTCGTCTGGTCTTCGATTTCCAGGATCCATCTCAACGATGCGCTCGCCTTCAAGCTCACCGTGGCGAAGGAGAAAAGGCGTGACATCTACGAGCACACCCTGCGCATCGTGCTGATCTCCCTCTATCTCGGAATCATGGAGAAGATGAACGAAAGCAAGCTCGTTCAGATCGCCGCAGCCGCCCTTTTCCACGACATCGGAGAGCTCCACATCGACCCGGGAATCATCGAAAAACCGGGGCCGCTCACCCAGGAGGAACGCCGTCACATCTATGCCCACCCCATGACCGCCTATGTGATCCTGAAGGAATTTCCGGAATACCATCCTGAAATCAGCACTGCAGTGCTCCAGCATCACGAATCGCTCGACGGAAGTGGATATCCGGCCGGAATCACCGGGCGCAAGATTTCCAGGATCGGAAAAATCCTTTCCGCTGCGGAAATGGCGGGCGGCCTGTTGTCGAGGAGCCGACCGGAGATCGCGCTCAAATTCAACAAGGACAGGCTGCAGATCGAGCTCGTGGGGCACCTCTCCGAACTGCTCAGAAAAAGAAGGATCGAAGCGCATCCGGTGGATAGCATCGCGGAAATGAATTCCAGGCTTGTCGAACTCGCCGGAGCCCTTTCGAAGTGGAAAGGCGGGCAATCCCCCATGCTACGCATCGCGGACCAGAGGGTCCGGGAACTGCTGATTTCCCTGTATGACGCGGGATTCAACCCCGACTCGACTGACTGGCTCACCATTGGAATCGAGGGAAACGAGGAAGCCATCCTCGACGTGGAAGCGCTGCTCGACGAGACCGCATGGCGGTTCGGATCCCTTTCGCGCGAACTTTCCAGACTCTGGCCCGAAGCGGAAAAAACGGAAGAGGCTAAAATGATCATGGACTGGATCGGCGAATGCAGCAAAATCCTGGAGAAGTGATGTCCAACGTTTTCCTTGGAAGGCAGCCCATACTCGACAGCGAACTCAACATGTTCGCTTTCGAGCTGCTTTTCAGGTCGGGCGACTGGAATTCCGCCCAGATCAGCGACGACTTCACCGCAACCGCCACCGTCATCAGCCATGCATTCAACGAATTCGGCATCGAGGCGGCTCTCGGCCCCTATCGGGGATTCATCAACGTCAACGAATCGCTGCTCATGAGCGACATGATCGAATTCCTGCCCAGGGAAAAGGTCGTGCTCGAGATCCTCGAGACGGTGAAAGTGACGAAGCCGCTGGTCGAAAGATGCAGGATGCTGAAATCGGCCGGATTCACCCTTGCTCTGGACGATGTCGTCGAAGCTGCAGAAGCATTCGCCCCGCTCCTTGACCTCGTGGAAATCGTCAAGATCGACATCCTGGAAGTCGAACGCTCGCGCCTTGCGGCACTGGTCTCCTCCATGAGAAAGGGAAGGATCAGACTTCTTGCGGAAAAAGTGGACAGCATGGAGCAGTTCGACCACTGCAAGTCGCTCGGTTTCGAACTCTTCCAGGGCTACTATTTTGCAAGGCCGCAGATCATCAAGGGAAAGAGGCTTTCCCACTCCGAGCTCACCCTGATGAATCTGCTCGGTCTGGTGATGTCGGATGCGGAAGAGGCGAAAATCGAAGCCGCCCTGAAGGAAAATCCCACGCTTTCCATCAATCTGCTCCGCCTCACCAATTCGGTTGCCTGCGGGGCAAGGTGCAAGATCACCAGCCTGCGCAGCGCGATCACCGTGCTCGGGCGGCGACAGATGCAGCGATGGATCCAGATCCTGCTTTATTCCGGCGGACAGGCGGACGAAAATTTCCCGAGCCCGCTTTTGCAGCTTGCAGCTACCCGTGGCAAGATCATGGAAATTCTCTCCTCGAAAAAGGACAGGGAATTCCAGGACAACGCATTCATGACCGGAATCATGTCGCTCATGGACACCCTGCTCGGCATGCCGCTTCAGGAGATCCTTTCCTCCCTTCCTGTGAGCCGCGAAGTCGAGGATGCGCTGCTCGGGGGAAAAGGGGAACTCGGAAGATTGCTGAGTCTCGTCGAGACGCTGGAAAAAGGCTGCGGGGATGATCTTTTTGCCTGCATCGCGGAGCACGGAGGACTCAGCCTGAACGATCTGAACGCAGCCCAGATGGAAGCGCTGCAATGGACCAACGACATGTCGAAATCCCATGATTGAACCTCTATTTCTGGGCAGACAGCCGATCCTCGACTGCAATCACAATCTGGTCGCCTACGAACTGCTGTTCCGCTCCGGAGACGGAAACAGCGCGAGATTCGAAAACGAAGTGGCTGCGACCGCAGCCGTCATCACCCATTCCTTCGTCGAGCTCGGCAGCGAAATAAGCCTTGGTCCCTATTCCGGATACATCAATCTCGGCGCGCCTCTATTGATGAGCGAAGTCATCGAATCGCTACCGAAGGAGAAGGTGGTATTCGAACTTCTGGAGACGGTGTCGCTGGACGAAGCGCTTCTCAAGCGTTGCAGGGCCTTGAAGGAAATGGGATTCAGGATTGCGCTCGACGATGTTTCCGATTTCGGCGAAAGGGTGCAGTCGGTGATCGACATGGCGGACATCGTGAAAATCGACGCGAGCCTCATTTCGGCGCAGGAACTTCCTGATCTCATCGAAAAAATCCGCAAATATCCGGTCAGACTTCTTGCCGAAAAGGTCGAGACGGAAGAACAGCTCGATCTGTATCAGAAACTGGGGTTCGACCTTTTCCAGGGATATTATTTCGCGAGACCCCACATCATCCGGGGAAAGCGCCTCACGCATTCCGAAGTGCTCATCATGAAGCTGCTCTCCCTCATCACCGGGGATGCGGACCTGTTCGAGATCGAGGAAATCGTCAAGGAAAGCCCGCTGATGAGCTACAGCCTGCTGAAAATGGCCAATTCAGCGGCCAGGGGAGCGAATGCGGAAATCACTTCGATCCGTTCCGCGATCATCCTGCTCGGCATGCAAAGCCTGAAGCACTGGCTGCAGATCCTGTTCTATTCTCACACCGAGCGGGGATCAGACAGGCCGAGCGCGCTGCTGCAGCTCGCAGCGACCCGCGGCAAGACCATGGAAAACCTGGTTTCCGAACTGGGCGACGCCCAGTTCACCGGGAAGGCTTTCATGGTCGGCATCATGTCGCTGCTCGACGTATTGCTCTCCATCTCCCTTCCGGAACTCCTCTCTTCCATCGCACTGAGCCATGAAATCCGTGGAGCGCTGCTTTCGCGCGAAGGGGTGCTGGGAAAGCTGCTGAAGCTGGTGGAGGGGCTGGAAAACCCGCCCACCTCCGGGATCGACCTCACCGATCTCCCCTTTCTCACGCTTGGCGATCTTTCGAAAGCCCACGCCGACGCGCTCGCCTGGGCGAACCGGGCGGGTTAGGACTCGACAGCGGTTGTATCGGCTGGATTCATCAAGCTACAATCGGACTCGATCCCTCGAATATTGACTTGGATACCAAGCAGGAAAGACCATGACCTATTCGCCCCCTACCCATCCGCTTGAAGTCCTGCAAAAACTCAACTTCGACGAGGCAGT
>JABEVD010000148.1 GCA_013044025.1 Burkholderiales bacterium | reverse complement strand
TTGAAATATTTTCGTAAAAAAACTGAAAACCATGTAGATAAAATGGTTTTTGTGATATAAATGCAATTGCGACTATTTATCATTTTTTGTCGCAGTGTCATTTTGAAATCAGGGAGGAAACAGGGGACGAAATCCGGCTACACCAAAAGGGGATCTCGTCAGATAAATTGTATCTGATCAGGAGGTTGCAATGGCAGAGAGAAGTTTGTCGCAGCGTGCGGTATGGTTGACCCTCGTCGGCGGAATGTTGACCGGCATGGGGAATGGCAGCGTGTTCGGTGGAGCAACGATGTGTCTGGTGGGGCGCGGTTCCTTCGGCAACTGGGGGGGGAACGGCTCTCTTGCCTATAGTGCCTACACTTTCAGCGGTTTTGTCGACTGGTGCATGATCCTTTTCGGTGTGGCCTACGTCCTGATTCTGGGAGTCTCAATGGGTCGTCACGGCAAGCTGGAAGCGATGGCGGCGGCAGCAGCCTGAAGCTCGGCAGGGTCCGGCTTGCCGGACCCTTTTCCCCTTTTCGAAATCCATGGAACAAATCCTCCAGTTTGGTATACTCAGCGCGTTTCATCGCAGTCTTTCCGACTCGTTCTAAACTCAAGGGGAATTCCATGAAAAAGATGATTGCGCTGGTTTGCCTGGGTCTCGCGACCGCCGTTTCCACTCCTGCATTCGCAGGTGCCCAGCAGGAAAAAATGAAGGCCTGCAATGTCGAGGCGAAAGGAATGAAGGGGCAGGAAAGGAAGGACTTCATGAAGAAATGCCTGAAAAAGGATTATGTCCTGAAATCGGCTGCTTCTTCCGAAAAAAAGGCTGAATCCGCAGCCAAGCCTTCGCAAAAGGAAAAAATGAAATCCTGCAATGCGGAGGCGAAATCCAAGAAGCTCAAGGGGGATGATCGCAAGAAATTCATGAGCACCTGCCTGAAGGGGTGATTCCATGGGATTTTTCGATTCGATCGTGTCCCGGGTGGAAGGGGCGATTTCGGATGCGATCGAAGAATCGCATCCGGGCTTGATGGAGGAAGCGACTTCGCTTCTGGGCGGTGAGGGAGGTCTTTCCGCTCTCGTCCAGAACTTCAATGAGAAGGGGCTGGGGGAAGTCGTCTCTTCCTGGATCGGCAACGGGGAGAATCTTCCGGTCAGTGCAGAGCAGATCCGTTCCGTGCTCGGTTCCGAACAGGTTCAGGCGATTGCGGACAAGCTCGGCATTTCGACCGATGATGTGGCCGAAAAGCTCTCCGAGCTCCTGCCCAGGATCATCGACAGGCTGACCCCGAATGGAGAAGTTCCGGAAGGAAATCTTGCGGAATCGCTCCTGAAAGGCCTTTTTGCGCCGAAGAGCTGAGCGGAAGGGGGATTTCCCCCTTCCTTTCAGAATTTGAAGGTGAGTCCGACATCGATGGATCTGCCCATTCCTGGAACGCCTGAGCCGTTAGGAATGGTTGCGCCCATGGTCGATCCCTGTCCGAGATAAGCCCCGCCGAGCGGATCGATGTAAAATTTGTCGAACAGGTTGCGGATTCCGAAATCGATTCGCATCCACTTCCATTCGCGGCTTGCGTAAAGATTCAGCAGCCCGTATCCGCCTGTTCCCGCTTCCCTGCGCACAATATCCACCCTCGTCTTGGCAGAAACCAGCTTCATCTGCAGCAGGCCGGTCCATCCGTCCAGTTTGTCTTCGAGCGAAATCGTGGCGTTGGGCGGCATGATGTGATAGAGATTGTTCCCTGTCGTCCCGTTCGATCCCCTTTCGTAATCGAATGAAGCCAGCATTCTGAAATTTCCATATCCTTCGAAACTGCCCAAGGATTTCCAGCCCGACAAATCCACTCCGTACAATCTTGCGCTCTGGTTGGCGAGGGAGAGGTTTGCGAATCCGTCCGCGCGCGCCGCGCAGGCGGGGCAGGCGACTGCATCGATGTAGTTTCTCACCCAGGTGTGATAGGGGGAAACCTTCATTTGCCAATCCTCTCCCTGCCATTTCGCAGAAAGATTGAGCGTGTGGGCGACTTCCGGTTTCAGGTTCTGGTTGCCGACATAGCAGTTTCCGTCTCCGAACCAGTTGTTCATGTTCATGACCATGCTGTTGCTGTTTGCCCAGACATAGCGCTCGTAGAGATTCGGGGAGCGGGTTTTCATGGCGTAACCCGCCTCGAAGCTCGAATTCCTGTCTGGCGCAAAGCGTGCAAGCAGGGTGAGATCGAGATTGTTGTCGCGCCTTGCGTGCGAGGTCGCATTGAATGCGTTGGCGGCCGCCGCATAGGCCGGGCTGTATCCCTGGACGTTTCCGGTATCCATCGCGACCTGTTCGAACCGGATGCCGGACTGGGTCGTCCACTTGCGGTTCCAGTTCCTTTCCCATTCCGCGAACAGTGCGGTCCTGTCGCGTTTTCCTGCGTTGATGTTCCGGAATACGTTGGGAGACATCATCATTCCGGAATTGGCGACGGGGTTCCACCAGTCGTTGCGCCGATAGCGCCGGTATTCCACTCCCGAGCGGAAAATGTCCGCTTCCGTGAAGGGCAGGGTTCCCATGATCCTGAATCCGGAATTCCTGCCCTCGGTATCCATCGGCATTCCCGCGACATTGAACAGCGCGCCATACCAGAATTGCTTGTCTCCGACGAAATTCATGCTGTGGCGGGTGTGCTCGTCGTAGATGCGCGCATCCAGAATTCCCCAGGAATATTTTCCATGGTAACCGAGATTGAGACTCGTGCTGTCGTTCCCGCTCATGTCCATTCTCTGGTTCGGAAAACCCTGGTGGGGAATGCTCTGCACACCGGCTTTCATGGTGACGAGATGATCGCGGCTTTTCAGGCCGAGCGCGACCTGATGGTTGGTAGCCTGATAGGAAGAGGATCCCACTTCGTCTGCTGCGACCACCGCGCCAGAGAGCGAACCGGGCGTGGAGGAAGCCGCCTTGAATGCGCCTCCCGCCAGGTAGTTTTTCGCCCGCACGGTGGATCCAGAATAGCGTAGAGAGATAGTATCGCTCGCGATGCCTGCTGCGAGGTGGTAACCCTGCACCGAACCATTGCTGCGGTAGACGGCGCCCGTTTCCCCCGAGACGAGATGCGTTCCTTGCGCAGCGAATCTCGGCGGTACGGATTGGACCTCGATGGTGCCTGCAATGCTGTCCCCGCCCATGCTCACCGGCGTGACTCCTGCGAATGCGCGGATCTTTCCGACACTGGAAGGATCGATGTAGGAGAGCGGAGGATTCATGTGGTTGGAGCATGCCGATATCAGGTCCATACCGTCGACTCTGATCCTGATCCTGTCGTCGGCGAGCCCCCGAATCGAGGGCAGGCTCGACAAGCCACCCGCACTGTAGAGGCTGATGCCCGGCAGGTCTTCGAGCAGGCTTGCGGTGTCTGCAGTTCCTGCCCCGCGCGGGGATCCTGTTTCCGGTGCGGGCAGAGGGACCCTTCTGTCCGCATAGATCCCGATTTCATCGTCTGCCGCAAATATCGGGGATGAAATCGCCAGCGCGACTGTCAGCACGGTCTTTTTCATGATTCAACTCCGCATTTCGATTTGCCAAAGATTCTTACGCAAATGTAAGAAATCCCGGGTCTCGGCGAAAGTGACATGTTGCCGCGCGGCAATTTGCCGCATTGACCGCATCGGCAGGAAATGAGTTCAGATAACCATTGACCGATGATGGTTATTTTGCTTAGTATTTCCGGAATGATTCCACTTCTCCTCTGGCGAGGTCGCCCTTTCCAGCGGGACGAAGAGCAAATGTGGAGAGGACGCATGGTTGGGACGCTGCAGGGTAGCGAATTCGTTTCGGAAATGCGGCGGCGCGCCGAGGCGATTTTGCGCAGAAACGACAATTCCTTTCGCGTCCTTTTCGATCTTTCTCCCACTGCGATGATCGTGGTCGATCCGGATTCCATGTGCATCGTGAGGACCAATTCCATGGCCTCGCATCTTTTCGGTTACAGCCAGGAGGAATTGCTCGGCAGGGCCATCGAGGAACTGACCTACCCGGGCGATCCGGTGGTGACGAGAGAAAACATGAAGGAGCTCGAGAAGGGTTCTGCTGGAATTCCGGTCCTGGAAAAGCGCTATATGAAGAGCGATGGCTCTTTTTTCTGGGCGCAGATCAGCTTCTCTGTCATCGGGGAAGAAGGCGGGAAGGCGGAGCTCTTTCTGGGAAGCCTCATCGACATCACCGCACGCAAAATCGAGGAAGAGAAAGTCAGGGCGAGCCGCGCCTTCTACAGGATGGCGGGGCAGTCTGCGCGGCTGGGCGCCTGGATTCTGGAATTGCCTTCGAGGCGCCTGATCTGTTCGGACGAGGTCTGCGAGATTCTCGAAGTGCCGCTGGGTTTCAGTCCTACCCTGGAGGAGGCGATCGGTTTCTATGTCCCGGAATTGCGGGAAGAGGTGAGGGAAGTCGCCGATCGATGCATTTCCGAAGGCATTGCCTTCGACAGGGAATGGCAACTCGTGAATGCGAAGGAGAAACTTCTTTCCGTGAGGGCGATCGGGGAAGCGATCCGTGACGATTCGGGAAATATCTGCCGTCTTCAGGGCGCCTTCCAGGACATCACCAGCGTCGTCGAAGTGAACAGGAAGCTGGTCGAGACCGAAGCCACTCACCGGGCATTATTCGAGCACATGCTCAACGGGCAGGCCTACTGCAGGATGCTGTACGAAGAAGGCAGGCCAGTCGACTTCGTCTATCTGCAGACCAACAGCGCTTTCGAGGCGCTCACCGGACTGAAGGATGTGGTCGGGAAGAGGGTGAGCGAGGTCATTCCGGGCATCCGCGAATCCGATCCCGAGCTTTTCGAAATCTACGGCAGGGTTGCCTTGAGCGGCAATCCGGAAAAATTCGAAACCCATGTGAAGTCCCTGGACGAGTGGTTCTGGATTTCTGTCTATTGCCCGAAGCAGGATCATTTCGTCGCCATTTTCGATGTCATCACCGCAAGAAAGCGCAACGAGAAAAGAATCGCCGAATACGTGAAGCAGCTCGAAACTTCGATGGAAGGAACGCTGCTCGCGATCTCGAACATGATCGAGAAGCGGGATCCCTATACCGCAGGGCACGAGCAAAGGGTCGGCATCATCGCCGCGGACATCGCGAGGGAAATGGGATGGCCGGAGGAGAAATGTCGCGAACTTCAGCTCATCGGCCTGGTCCACGATATAGGAAAGATCGCGGTACCCGCGGAAATCCTCACCAAGCCGGGCAGACTGTCCAGGATCGAATACGATCTCGCCAAGGTCCATGTCGAGCAGGGCTATGAGATTCTGAAGGACGTGGAATTTCCCCTGCCGATCGCAGAAATCATCCGCCAGCATCACGAGAGGATGGACGGCAGCGGATATCCGAGGGGGCTCGCGGGCGACGAAATTCTTCCCGAAGCTCGAATTCTCGCCGTTGCGGATGTGGTGGAATCGATGGCTTCCCACCGGCCTTATCGCCCCGCATTGGGATTGGATGTCGCGATCGGGGAAATTTCAGCCAACCGGGCGATCAAGTACGATGCGGCCGTCGTCGATGCGCTGCTCGGGATGGTGAATCGAAAAGGCTATCGACTGCCGGGGTAGGG
>JABEVD010000147.1 GCA_013044025.1 Burkholderiales bacterium | reverse complement strand
GCCTGGATGATGTTCTCTCACGCATCCGCGGAGCCGGGGCATCGCATCGTGCTGGAAGCGCTCGGAGCGAAACCGCTCCTCGATCTGGGCATGAGGCTCGGGGAAGGGAGCGGGGCGGCCGCGGCTGTGCCGATCCTGAAACTCGCCTGTTCCCTGCATGGGGAAATGGCGACCTTTGCGGAGGCGGGCGTCAGTGAACAGAATTGAGCCGATCGTGGTCACCCTGCTGCGCCACGGCGAAGTGGAAGGAAGAAACAATGTGCTGAGGGGGATCAGCGACGAGCCGCTCACCCTGGGCGGTGGATTGCAGATGAAGGCGAGGCTTGCAGGGATGCAATTCGATTCCGTCGCCTCTTCCCCCTTGCGTCGCTGCAGGGAATTCGCCGAAAAATATGCCATGGAGTCTGGCCTTCCGCTCGAGATCCTGCCTGAGTTTCGCGAAATCAGTTTCGGGAAATGGGAAAACCTGAGCCCGGAGGAAGCCGAATCGATGGATCCGATCTGTTTCCGCGCATTCTGCGAAACCTTCGGCATGCATGCCGCTCCGGAAGGCGAGAGCCTTGCCTCATTGAAGGAGCGGGTCGGGCTCGGATGGAAAAAATGGATCGGCGAAGACCGTGGAACAAAGCGCCTGCTTGTCACCCATGCCTGCGTGATGCGCGCGCTGCTCATGGAAATCTTCGGTTTTTCTCCGGAACTCGCATTCCGCTTCTCGCTGCCCACTGCAGCCTGCCTGCGCATTTCGCATCTGGAAGGAGCGGATCCCTATCTTCTTTCCGTGAATTCATGCGCGGACTGATCCTCGCGATCGGATTCATGACCCGGCTTCCGGTTCCGGCAGTGAAAGAGTTCGATCCTGTGGAATTCTCCGCATGCGCGAAATGGTTCCCGCTCGTGGGGCTGCTGGTGGGCCTTGTTCTGGAAGCTGCGCTGCGGCTGGGAAGCCTGGTCGATCCCTGGTTCGGATCTCTCATTTGCCTCATCGTCTGGATCTGGATCACGGGAGGGCTGCATCTGGACGGGCTTGCAGACACCTTCGATGCGCTGGGCGCCGCCCACCGCAACCGGGAACGATTTCTGGAAGTGCTCGCAGATCCGCATGTGGGCGCATTCGGGGCGATGGGGATTGCGCTGCAGATTGCGACGAAACTGGTGCTGCTGATGCTGGTCGCGAAATCCGGACATTCCTGGATTTTTCTGGTTCCGGCATGGGCGAGGTGGAGCGCGCTTTCCTGGGCGAGGCTTCCTTCCCTGAAAGCGGGGCTGGGGGAGAGATTCGGCTGGAACATTTCTCCTGCATCGATCTGGTTCTGGGGGATCGTGCTCGCTGCGGCGAGCGCGGTTTCTCCGTTCCTGCTTCTCGCGCCGCTCGCAATGCTTGCCTGGAGGCAATTCCTGATGCGCCTGGGCGGAATGAGCGGAGACCTGCTCGGGGCCGGAATCGAGATCGTGGAGAGCTTCTGCCTGCTGCTCCTGGTCGCCTCAAGCCGATAGCGCTGCGGCCATCGAATCTTCGGCATGGGATTGCACCAGGGAGACGATGTCGGCATCCAGCCTTCCTTCCGCAGTGAGCTTTTCGATGTATTCGAGCACTTCCTGCATGGGGAGGCCCTTCCTGTAAGGGCGGTTCTGGACCAGAGCCTGCACGATGTCGGCGACCCTCAGGATTCTCGCCTCGATCGAAAGATCCTGTTCCTTCACATGGAAAGGATAGCCTTTTCCGTTGGGTTCCTCGTGATGATAGGCTGCCCAGAGCGCGATTTCCTCGAATCCGCCGATCCCGTGCAGGATCTGGTAGGTTTCGAAGCTGTGGGTGTTGATGATGAGCCGCTCGTGCCGGTCGAGTCCGCCCGGCTTGTCCAGGATCTCGTCAGGAATCCTGAGCTTTCCGAGATCGTGGAGCAGCCCTGCGATTTCCAGCTTGTCGCAGTTCTCCTCGCTCACTCCGGCGAGTTTCCCGAGATGACGGGCAAGGCGCGCGACGCCCATGGAATGGTCCACAGTGAAAGGGCTTTTCGCATCGACGATGTGGGAGAAGATCACGCCGAGCATCCTGAGTTCAGCGAATTGGGGCTGGTAGGGGGATCCTTCTGCAAGTTTGTCCCTCAGGTAATTCTGGATTGCGCGCGGCTCGAGGAGCAGCCAGAAGGCCTCGGCCTCGGAAGCTTTCAGGAAGGTTTTCACGAGTTCCGGGGAGAAATAGACGCCGGAATGGATTTCGATTTTTTTCCTGATTTCCTCGACATGATCGAAGAAATCGCTTTTCCCGTAATGGGGGGAAGCGAAGGCATCCACCCTGTCTGCAAGAAAAATCAGGTTCGCTTCCCGCTTCTGCTCTTCGCTCGCATCGACCGCAGGGAGCCTTTCCCATCGGGTGTGGTGATGAAGGATGGGGGTGGCCATCCGCGCAAGCGGCGGAAAGTCCTTCAGCAGCGCATGGCCCGCTTCCGCATGGACCTGGGAGCCCTCCCAGTCGAATTCGGAAATGAGATGGTGATGCGTGCGGGTGGAAGAGACGCCGATGTCGTGGAGCAGCCCGAGATCGAACAGGAATCTCGTTTCCTCCCCGGAAAGGCCCATGGTTTGCGCGCATTCTGAAGCCATGATCCCCACCCGCTTGCCGTGGGCGACATCGTCGATTCCGACCAGATCCAGCGCATCGGAAAGCGCATAGACGATCTGGCGGAGATCCGATTTTTTGAATTCTGTAGCCACTGCAGCCCTCCTGATATCCATTGTAGCGCATCGTCAGCGCTTGGGCAGGCGCAGCCAGGTGGCATACAGGGCGGGAATGAAGAGGACGGTGAGCAGGGTCGCCACCAGCAGTCCTCCCATGATGGCATAAGCCATCGGCCCCCAAAGCACGCTTCTGGTGAGCGGGATCATGGCGAGCATGGCGGCGGCAGAAGTGAGCATGATGGGACGAAAACGCCGCACCGTCGATTCGCGGATCGCGTCTTCCGGAGAAAGGCCGGCTTCCCGGTCCTGGCGGATCTGGTCGATCAGGATCACGGTGTTTCTCATGATCATCCCGCCGAGCGCGATCGTGCCCAGCATGGCGACGAAGCCGAACGGCTTGTGAAACAGCAGCAGGGCGAGCGCGACGCCCACGATGCCGAGCGGGGCGGTGAGCACCACCATGAAGCTCCTGGAAAAGGATTTCATCTGGATCATCAGGATGGAAAAGATGACCGCGATCATGAGCGGCATTCCTGCTCGGATCGAATCCTGCGCGCCGGAATTTTCCCCGAGTTCTCCGCCCGCCTCGATCCTGAATCCTTCGGGGAGCTTTTTCCTCAGTTCGTTCAGCTTTTCGTCCACGCTCGACGCCACATCGGTCGGCTGGACTCCCTCGATCACGTCCGAGCGCACGCTCATCGATATGTCCCGGTCCTTTCTCCAGAGGATGGGATCCTCCAGAATATAGGAGACCGAGGCGACCTGCCTGAGCGGAACGCTTGCGCCGCCCGAAGTCGGCACCTCGATCGAGCCGATTTCTTCCAGGCTTTTTCTTTCGCTGGGCGGGGAGCGCAGCATGATGGAGACGAGCTGGTCCCCTTCCTGCATCTGGCTCACTTCGATCCCGTCTGTCGCGGTGCGCAGCGTCCTCGCGATGTCCTGCGAACTCACGCCGGCAGCGCTCGCCCTTACCTGGTCGACGCGCACCTGCATGGCGGGCGTCTCCATGCCCCAGTCCGGATGAACGTCCCTGAGGCGTGGATCCTTTCTCATCAACTCCGCTACCCGGTCCCCCCAGGTCTTCGCGGTTGCGAGATCGTCGCCCAGCACCCTGAATTCGACCGGATAAGTGATGGGGGGGCCGAGCAGAACCGGATAGATCCTGAGCCGGTCTTCCGGAAAGCCGTTTGCGAAGATCTTCCTCATCCTTTCCTGGACCCGCCTTCTTGCATCCAGATCCCGGGTGAGCATCACGATCTGGGCGAAATTCGGCCTGTAGAGTTGCTGGTCGAGGGAGAGGAAGAAGCGCGGCGATCCGTGGCCGACATAAGTGACGAAGCTGGAAACGTCCCGGTCTTTGGCGAGGATCGCTTCGATTTTTCCGGCCTCCCGCTCCGTCGCGCGGATGCTGGAATTTTCCGGGAGCCAGATGTCGAGGAGCAGTTCGATGCGGTTGGAGGAGGGGAAGAACTGCTTCTCGGTGAGCCCCATTCCGAGGATGCCGAGGAGGAAGGCGATGAAGGTTCCTGCGAGAACGGTTTTGCGGTTCGCAAGGCACCAGTCGATGACTTTTCTCAGCCTGTGGTAGAAGGGAGTTTCGAACACTTCCCTTTGCAGACCTTCATGGCTTTTCAGCAGGTGGTATCCGGCGAGCGGGGTGACGAAGATCGCGGCGAACCAGGAAACGAGCAGCGCCAGGGTCACCACAGCGAACATGGCGAAGGTGTATTCCCCGGTGGCGGATTTCGCCGTGCCGATCGGCAGGAAGCCCGAAGCGGTGATGAGGGTTCCGGCGAGCATGGGGAAAACCGTCGCGCGGTAGGAGAAGGTCGCCGCGCTGAATCTGTCATAACCTTCCTCCAGCTTTCTCGCCATCATTTCCACCACGATCATGGCGTCGTCGACGAGCAGGCCGAGCGCGATGATGAGCGCGCCGGTCGAGATCCGGTGCAGGTCGATGTGGAAGATTCGCATCAGCAGGAAGGTCGCGGCAATCACGAGCGGAATGGTGATCGCGACCACCATCCCCGCGCGCATTCCGAGGCTCGCGAAGCTCACCAGCAGCACGATGGCCACAGCTTCCAGAAAGGATCGCATGAATTCTCCGACCGCGCCTTTCACCACCTGGGGCTGGTCGGATACCCGGGCGAAGGAAATGCCGACCGGTAGCCTCGCCTTCAGCGCGTTCATTTCCCGTTCCAGATCCTTACCCAGCCGCAGCACGTCGCCGTTCTTCTTCATCGAGATCGCAAGCCCGACAGCGGGCTTTCCCCCGTAGCGCAGGGTTTCCACCGGCGGATCCAGATAGCCGCGGGAAATGGTCGCGATGTCGGAGAGGCGAAATGTCTTCCCGTTCACCCGGATCGGTACATTGCGCACTTCATCGACCGATTCGAAATTTCCGAGTACATGCAGCGGCACGGAAAAATCCGCTGCATGCAGCCTCCCCGAATCCTGCACGATGTTCTGGGACTGGATCGCTCTCGCGATCGCAAGGGGCGGGACGCCCAGGGTGGCAAGGCGGGAAGTCGAAATCGTGATGGTGATCACCTGGGGCTCCGCGCCGATCAGATCGGCCTTGGCCACGTCGGGGAGACGGACGATTTCCTGCTGGGCCATTTCCGCGTAGCGGCGCAGTTCCTCCATGCTATAGCCGTCCCCGGTGAAAGCATAGATCGAACCGTAAACGTCGCCGAATTCGTCGTTGAAAGTGGGCTCCTCCACCCCGGCAGGGAGGTCGTGGCGGATGTCGCCGATCTTTTTTCGTACCTGATACCAGAGTTCGGGGACCTCTTCGGGCGGCGCGGTGTCGAGCAGCCTCAGGATGGTGACCGATTCGCCGTCCCTCGAATAACTGAAGGAATCCCGGTAATAGGGCACTTCCTGGAGCTTGCGGACGATCCTTCTGGTGACCTGCCGGTCCATTTCGCCAGAAGTCGCTCCAGGCCAGATGGTCCGGATCACCATGCCGCGAAAGGTGAAATCCGGGTCTTCGCGCTGACCGAGCTGCGTGTAGGCAAAGATCCCCGCCACTCCGATCAGGAAGATGAAGAACCAGCTGAGTTCCCTTTGTCCGAGCGCGAGCGCGGTGAGGTTGAAGCGGTCCTTCATGGCTTCACCTTCTCTCCTTCATGAAGCAGGTTTGCGCCCGCCGTCACGATCCTGTCGCCAGGATGAAGTCCTCCGGAGATTTCGACCCGGTTTCCATCGATTCCGGACACGGATACCGGCGCCTTTTTCACCGTGCCTGCTGCATCGACTGTCCAGACGAAGGGTTTTCCTTCCCTGCCCAGCACGGCGGACAGGGGGAGCTGGGTCGAATTTCTGTCCGGTTCGATGAGGCGCGCTTCTGCGCTCATGCCGAGCGCGATGTCGGGAGAGGCGTTCTCGAGCGAAATCCTCGCGTAATAAGTGCGGGTGGAGGGATCGGCGGTTCCGGAAATTTCCCGGATTTTTCCCCGCCATTTCCTTCCGGGCAATGCATGCAGGCTCACCTCGAAAATTCCGGTCTTCCTGAATCTTTCGAGATCCGCCTCGGGGATGTCGATCGCAACCTCCTTCTGGTTGGAGGTGGCGAGCGCCATCACCGGTTGTCCAGCAGGGACCACTTCGCCCGGATTGCAGTCGTATCGGGTGATGATTCCGTCCCGGTCCGCAACCAGGGTGGTATAGGAAAGATGCCTGGATTTTTCGGAGCGATCCGCTTTTGCCGCATCCAGCCTCGCCCTGGCCGAATTTTCCGCATGGATCTTCTGGTCGAGCGCAGCCTGCGAGACGAATCCCTTTTCATGCAGTTCGCGGAATCTGGAAAGATCGGTCCGGGCGAGATCCAGCGCGCTTTGCGCAGCAGATTCGTCGGCTTGGGCTGCCCGCACTTCCAGGCGGTAATCGTCCGGCTCGATTTTCGCGAGCGCTTCGCCGCGCTTCACCGCTTCCCCGATGGAAACGTCGCATGCCACGATTTTTCCGCTCACCCTGAAGGAAAGCGGGGCTTCATGCCTCGCCTGCACTTCTCCCGGGAGCCCGATTCCGGCTGGAGAGGTTTGCGTGGAGAGGATCACCGTTTCCACCGGGCGCAATGGCTCCGGAGGAGGGGGTGTCCTGGAACAGGAGGCCAGAAGCAGAAGGATCGGTGCGATTTTCTTCATTGGATTTCCTTTCCCATGGTGCCGTTCCAGAGCGCGGTGAGCGCAGCTTCGAGTTCGGATGCATATCCTGGCAGCATCATCGCCGAGACTTTTTCGCTGGTGCAGATCGGTTTCCCGCTTCCCAGTAGCTGCCAGAGGCCGAGGATGAGCGCATAGGATCTCATCAGGATGCGAACGCCGCCTTCCGGGCTTCCAAGGGAAAAATGCCTTCCCAGCAATTCTCCTGCAACCATCAGCCGCTCCGAGATCCTGTCGTTGAAGGATGCGGAAGCTTCCGGGCTGATCCCCTTGTGCATCAGCCCGGCAACCAGGGTGGCAAGCGGAAGGAATGCGGCCACTTCGACGATGTGCAGGAAGACGAGCCTCATGACGTCCTCGAATGTCATTGTTCCGGGGCAGGAAGACCGCTCGATCAGCGCATCGAAGAATGCATGGACATGTCGCTCGTGCGCTGCGAGCAGGAGATCCTCCTTGCACCTGAAATAAAGATACACGGTTCCCTTGGCGAGTCCGGCATTTCTGGCCACTTCCTCCACCCTGGGCACTTTCTCCGGCTGCTCGAGCCAGAGCGCAATCGCCGCGTCGAGCAATTGCGCGATTCTCAGCTCCCTCGCCTCCCGGCTGGCGTGCGGTCTGGCCATTCATGACTTCCGGTCATTTAACGGATCGATGATAAGTGACCGATGGTCATATATCAAGCCTTTCCGGGCGCATTTTTCAGAGCCTCCCGGAATGTTGTAAAATCCGTCCTGTCTAAACTACAGGGGTATCTGCCTGAAGTGGCGACTCTTTGCCCGGTCTGGTCCGCGGACTCCCCTCGGCACCTGTTCATGATTCCGGAATGTTCGTCACCTTTGATCCTCGCACCGCGGAACGCTTTGGAGGCTTGCAATGCTGGGATTTTTGAAGTCATTGTTCAGGAAAGAGGATGACTTCCATCCTTTCGAAAGATCCCTTTTCGAGGAAGTGAAATCCTTTCTTTCCCGCGAAAGCGGGGTCATGCTGCAAAGGCAGATCGACATGATCAACAGGATGCAGCGTTCTCCGGACGGCAGGGAACTGCGATTTTCCAGCATCCGGCACGGCAAGCGCCATTTCGACGACAGGCTGCGTTTCCCGGTCGCGGCCAACGAATCGCTGCTTGCCAGCGCAAGGCTCGGCATGCCCGGAAAGCGGAGAAAGCTGAAGGCGGAAATCTGGCTTGAAAACGGCAGGGTGGCCTTTCTCAGATACGACCGGTCGCCGGAGCAGTTCTTTTCAGGAGATGATCTGAGGGCTGTGCATCCCGATTTTTCCGAGGTGAAAATCTGGTTCGACCCGATGCAGGTTCCGACCGCCTCTGCAGGACGCGCAGTGGAAACCTCGACCCTCACCGGCTGGCTGCACGAGTGGCATGCGAAGGGCTGGGTATCCAACCTGCAGCCGCCTCTGCCGCAAGCCCGGCGTGCAGCCTGTCTTTCCAGGATCCATGCGGAATTGCCCCGGGAATATCTGGATTTCGTTTCCCAGACGGAAGGGGCGCGGATCCGATCCTGTCTGGTTTACGGCATCGAGGCCATCAGGCAACTTTCCTGGCCGGATGCGAGCTATTACGTTCTCGCGGAAAAAGTCGGGATCGGCGCGCTGGCCGTGAGGAAAGGCGGAACGGGCCTCCAGCTTCTTCATTACGAAGACGGAGAGGCTTCCGCTGCGGGAAACTCCTTCCAGCATGCGCTGGTTTATCTGCTCAGGATGGGAGGCTAGATCGCCATTTTTCTCGGGAATGCGCCGGGTGTGGCGGATTCGGTGCCGATCTGGCTGCAATGCACCATGGTGACGGTCCAGCGCCTTCTGTCGTAGCCGAAGAGATCGTTGAAAACGATGGCATTCCCGGATTCCTGCTGACGGATTCCCATCCCGTCCAGGGAGAGTTCGGTCCTGTCGAGGCCAAGGTATTGCTCGGGATGGAACAGCACTTCCTCGAAATCCGAAACGGCCTGACGCAGGTCGAGCGATTGCGCGCATTGCTGCATTTCCCTGACGATTCTTTCCAGCTCCCTGCCGATCCTCTCCCTTTCCGCCGGATCCGTGCCATGCAGGCTGGACGCGAGCAGGTCCTTTTCCGAGGAAAGACGGCTCATTTCCTCCCTTCTCCGGTTCATCCTTTTTGCAACCGATGCAATCAGGCTGTCGAAGAAGCTGAGTCCGATCAGATCCCTGGATCGTTCTTCGCTTCCTGCAGGGTTTTCTATGGTGTGGGATGTGAAATAGACGACCTTCTGCATCGAGTCCCGCTTCAGCAGATCGCCGGACAATTCGTATCCCATCCGCCTTTTTTCCATCCTCCTCATGCCCATCAAGGCAAACACTTCCGAGCTTTCCGGATTTTCCTTCCTGAAATCGATCATGGAATGGCTTTCCCTGAATGTTTCGCTGATCGAATCAGGATCCGGGAAAATGGCATGAACCAGCGGATCGGTCGCGAAGGATTTCCTGTCCAGGGTGACGGGGCCGGGCAGGATCGAGGCGAGATGCCTCGCATATTCGAGTCCTGTTTCCACCGGTTTCCGGTATTTTTCCGGATAACCGCCTGCCATGACGAGATTGGCATCCACTCTGGCCACGGCGCGTTCGATGGCCGGAAGGATTTCCGGATCGGATTCATTGCGGGTAAAAAGACGGGTGAGAAGCCCCATTGCATGCTCCGGACTGCGGACAACTGAAGTCTAGATTTGCGCCATCCTTTGCGCAAGCAGGATCGCCTTGAGATCGAGTCCATTCTGGAATAAAATCAGGCCAGAACCTGATCCCAACCATCATGAAAAAATTCGAAAATCCGGGAAAACTGGCATTGAGGATCGTTTCTGGCGCGGCGCTTGCAGCCATCGCGCTTTTCCTGAGGCTGGCTTTCCTGGATAAGCTCGGTTACGATCTGCCTTTCCTCACCTTCTATCTTGCCGTCATGGCAGCAGCGGTCGCAGGCGGGATGGAAGCGGGCCTTTCCGCAACCGCAGTCTCCGCATTGCTGGCCGTGTTCTGGCAATCCTCCCATCAGTCCTTCCTTCGGGAAGCATTCAACCTGGAAAGGCTGGTTTTTTTTCTTTTCACCGGAATCATGCTCAGCGTCCTGAGCGAAAAAATGATCAGCGCGAAGGCGCGTGAAGCGGTTGCGGAAGAGAGCGAGCGAAGGTTCAGGGCGCTTTTCGAGCATTCTCCCGCAGGGATGGTGGCGGTGGAGCATTCCACCGGACGGATTCTCCAGGCGAACCGCCTTGCGCAGGAAATGTTCGGATACGCTGAAGCGGCGCTTCAATCCATGAAACTCCCCGACCTCATCCATCCGCAAGACAGGGAGGAAATCTGGAAAGGCGGCTATTTCGGGGAGAAGCGCCATGTGCGCAGCGACGGAAGCATTTTCTGGGCGCAAATGAGCGTATCCGGTTTTGCCGCTGGATACAGCCTCGTCAGCTTCATCGACATCACTTCACGGAGAAGGATGGAAGAGGATCTGAGGCGCCAGAAGCATATCAGCCAGAACTATCTCGATACCGTTCAGGCATTCATGGTTGCGCTGGACGAGGATGGGAAAATTTCCATGATCAACCGGGCAGGATGCGAGATGCTCGGGTTTTCGGAAAGCGAACTGCTCGGAAAGGACTGGTTCGAAATCGCGCTTCCCGATCCAGAAGAAAGGCAGGCACTCCGCCCGCTTTTCGAAAAATTCCTGAAGGAAGGATTCACGGATCTGGAATATCATGAAAACCGGATCCTGCGCCGGGATGGCGGAACCATCATGATGGCCTGGAGAAATTCCCTCCTGCGCGACGATGCCGGAAGAATCATCGGCACGCTGAGTTCGGGACAGGACATCACCGAAAAAGTGAGGGCGGAGAACGCGCTGAGGGAGACCAACGAACGACTGGCTCTTTTCATCGAACATGCCCCTGCCGCGCTTGCCATGTTCGATCGGGAAATGCGCTATCTCGCGGTCAGCCGCCGCTGGATAAGCAATTACAAACTGGAAGGGAAGCAGATCGTCGGACGATCCCATTATGAGATCTTCCCGGAAATTCCGGAAAGATGGAAGGAACTCCATCGAAGAGGCCTGAAGGGAGAAGTCTTGCGCAACGAGGAGGACCTTTTCGTTCGCGAAGAAGGCCGGAAGCAGTGGCTGAAATGGGAAATCAGGCCATGGCACGCCGCGGGAAAAACCGTCGGGGGAATCCTGATCTTTACCGAGGACATCACCGAGCGCAAGAATTTCGAGGAGAAGATCGGGCAATACGTGAAGCAGCTCGAAAAATCCATGGAAGGAACGCTGCTTGCCGTATCGAACATGGTCGAACAGCGCGATCCCTATACCGCCGGACACGAGCGGCGAGTCGGCATCGTCTCCTCCGACATCGCAAGGGAAATGGGTTATCCGGAGGAAAAATGCAGGGAGCTGCAGCTCGTAGGCCTCGTGCACGACATCGGCAAGATCGGCATTCCGACCGAAATCCTTTCCAAGCCGGGAAGGCTCACGCAAGTGGAATACGAACTCGTCAAGACGCATGTGGAGCGAGGCCACGAAATCATCCGCGACATCGATTTTTCCTTCCCGGTCGCGGAGATCATCTACCAGCACCATGAGAGAATGAACGGGAGCGGTTATCCGAGGGGATTGAAGGGGGAGGAAATCCTGCCCGAAGCGAGGATACTCGCGGTGGCCGACGTCGTCGAATCGATGGCTTCTCATCGCCCCTACCGCCCTGCGCGCGGGCTGGAAGCCGCGCTTGCCGAAATCGAGCAGAACCGCGAAACGCTTTATGATGCTTCCGTTGTCGACGTTCTCCTCAGGATGATTCGGGAAAAAGGTTATCGCCTGCCTTCCTGAAGGCGCGCAAAAAAATCCCCGTCTTCATGGGGGAAATGCATGCGAGGACGGGGATTGGAAAAAGTTCGGGCGGTAATTCAGGATAGGGGATGGATTTCCCTCCGGTCTGCCCTTTTCGATAGATCGTGAATAAGTTGCGATATTTCAACAGGATGGGCGTTTTCTGCATCGATTTTTCGCAGCGATTCCGGAAGGGATGCATAGTTCTGCATCGTCCTTTCCCTGAGTCTTGCAATCGGCGTGCGGGGATGAAGCCTCTTTCCTTCGTGCATCACCGGGCCGACCAGACGTTCTCCTTCCAGATCGTCGCATTCCAGGGAAATCACGTCCTTCTCCAGCTTTCCCCGTGAATCGCGCAGCCTGAAAACCTGCTTTGTTCCAGGCCAGGTGGCTTTCCCTTCCGAGCGCTTCCTGCAGGGGCGTCCGTCATATTCCTGCAGCTTGTAGGCGCAGTCGAGCATGGGATGATCTTCCGAGGTGACGAGGGCCGTGCCGATGCCGAATCCATCGATCGGGCAATCGAGCAGCCTGTTCACGGCGTATTCGTCGAGATTTCCGCTCGCGAAAATGACCGTATCGCGAAGTCCGCCTGCGTCGAGGATGCTGCGCACCTTCCCCGCATGCATGGCGAGGTCTCCGCTGTCTAGGCGAACGCCGCCGATCTTCCATCCTTCCCGGGCAAGCGCCACCACCTTTTCTGCTGCGAGTTCGGTGTCGAAAGTGTCGAGGAGCAGGGTGGAGCCGGGGTGGGATCGGGCGAAATTGCGAAATGCATCCATTTCGTCCTCGTGCGCCTCGACGAAGGAATGCGCCATGGTGCCGAAAATGGGGATGCCGAATTTCATTCCCGCGAGCACCGTCGCGGTTCCGGAAAATCCTGCTAGGTAGCTCGCCCTCGCTGCGAGCAGCCCGGCTTCGGCGCCGTGCGCCCGCCTCAGTCCGAAATCGACGAGGCGACGGTCTGGCGCGGTCAGCACGGAGCGGGCCGCCTTGGATGCGATCAGCGTCTCGAAGTGGAGCAGATTCATGATCCTGGATTCGACGAGCTGGGCCTGGGGAAGCGGCGCGGTGATCCGGAGGATCGGCTCGTTCTGGAAAAAAATCGTGCCTTCCGCCATGGCATGCACTTCCCCGTCGAAGCGGAATCCTTGCAGATAATCGATGACGAAGGCCGGAAAAATGCCTGAAAGATAATCGAGTTCCTCTTCCAGGAAGGTCATGTTTTCGAGAAAATCCAGCACTTCCTCGAGACCTGCCGCGACCAGAAAATTCCGGTTCGGCGGAAGCTTCCTGACGAAGAATTCGAAAACAGCGGTTTTCGTCATGTTCTGCTCGAGATAGCTCTGCAGCATGGTGAATTCGTAAAGGTCTGCAAGCAGCGCGCTCATGCGATCTCACCGCTTTCCAGGAAAATCGCGCCATGGCCTTTCATGGCTTCGAGCGCAGCCTTGCCGTCCCCGGGATGGAGATCGACCGCCCTTGTCGCATCCAGCAGGACGAAGATCGAAAATCCCAGCCTCGAAGCATCCTTTACGCTGTTCAGGACGCAGTAATCGGTGGTGAGTCCGCCGATGAAGATCCTGCCCACTTGTTCTTTCCTGAGGAGAGCCGCGAGTTCCGTTCCGTCGAATGCGGAATAGGCTTCCCTGTCGCGCAGGCTTCCCTTCGACATGACGGGCGTTTCCGGAGGAAGCGCAAGGCTGGTGGAAAATTCCGCGCCATGCGTTCCCGCGATGCAGTGCGGCGGCCATGGACCGCCGTTTTCGATGAAGGAGCAGTGGTCGGGAGGATGCCAGTCTCGGCATGCATGAACCGGCAGGCCCTGCGCGGAAAAGCGGGCGATGCATGCGTTCAGAACCGGAATCACTGCATCGGACCCCGCGACGGCGAGGCTTCCTCCGGGAAGGAAATCGTTCTGGATGTCCACGACGAGCAGCGCGTCGTGTTCACCCAAACTGACTTTCGTCATTCGTTCTCCTTCCGAACGGTTGCCATGAGAGGAGGATAGACCAATTGCCCGTCGATGCAAGAGCGCGTCGGCATTGCGCGCTCCGATCCGCTTTCTATAATGGAATGAAATCGCTGAGGAGAAGGTCATGACGGAACAGGAGCGCATCGAAAAAATCAGGGAGTCCGCCTATTTTCGGTATGTCGAGCGGGGATTTGGGCACGGGCGCGATCTCGAGGACTGGCTGGAAGCGGAGACAGAAATCGAATCGGGAATGCAGCAAGGCGGCACGATGGGGCCTGCCGGGGATGAAGCCCTGAAGCGCATCATCAGGAAGCATCCCGGGAAGGAAATTCCGCTCGTCGAGGGCATCGAACCGGAGGTCGCGCCTTTCAGGGAATGAGGGAAATCGAGAAAATCTATTTCGATGCGGTGCGCTCGGTCGACCCGGAAAATGCGATTGCAGCATCGGTCCGGATTTCCGGAAACATTCTCCAGGCAGGACCCTATTGCTTCGATCTTGCCGGGTTCGAGCGCATCCTGGTAGTCGGGGCGGGAAAAGCCGCATCGAAAATGGCGAAGGCCATGGAGAAAATCCTGAATGGCAGGATTTCCGGCGGGCTGGTGGTCACGAAATACGGGCATTCGGAAAAATCCGGGTTCATCGAGGTGGCCGAGGCTTCCCATCCGGTTCCCGACGTGGCTGGGGTGATGGCGACGGAACGCATCCTGGATCTTGCGAAAAATGCGGACGAAAAAACGCTGATCATCTGTCTCCTCTCTGGCGGGGCATCCGCCCTGCTCGTCTCCCCTGCAGGAGAGCTGACGCTGGAAGACAAACAGGCTGCGACCTCACTTCTTCTTCATGCGGGGGCGGACATCGCGGATATGAATTGCGTGAGGAAGCATCTTTCGAGGGTCAAGGGCGGCAATCTCGCCCGGGCAGCCCATCCCGCAAAACTGCTTTCCCTCGTCATTTCGGACGTCATTGGCGACAGGCTGGACGTCATCGCATCCGGCCCCACATTTCACGACGATTCCACCTATGCCGATGCGCTGGAAGTGATCGAAAAATTCGGAATCATCATGCCGAAAAGGGTCATGGATCATCTGAAATCCGGCGCGCAGGGTCTCATTCCCGAGACGGTGAAGGAATGCGACCCGTGCCTAGAAAATTCTTCCATTCATATCCTTGCCAACCTCGAAGTTGCGCTCGATTCCGCGGAAAAATGCGCGGCTGAACTGGGCTTTTTCGTGGAAAGGGGGCGCGATGCAATATGCGG
>JABEVD010000018.1 GCA_013044025.1 Burkholderiales bacterium | reverse complement strand
GTCCGACGAGCAGAGTTCCGGGATCGAGCAGGTGAATCAGGCGGTGATCCAGATGGACGAAGTGACGCAGCAGAATGCGGCGCTCGTCGAGGAGGCGGCAGCAGCCGCCGAATCTCTGGAAGAGCAGGCGGAAAACCTGTCCCGTTCGGTTTCCACTTTCAAGCTGGGCGAAGCCGCGCCCCTCTTCCGCAAAACGATGTCCAGAACTGCCGGGAAACCGGCAATGAAGCCTGCCACGACCGATCAAGACTGGCAGGAATTTTAAGGAGCCAACGATGAATGCCGAAGAAACAAACAGGGAGTTTCTGACCTTCACCCTGGGCCAGGAGGAATATGGCATCGAAATCCTCAAGGTTCAGGAAATCCGTGGATACGATGCGGTCACGCATATTGCCAACACCCCCGATTTCATCAAGGGAGTGATCAATCTGCGGGGAAGCATCGTTCCGATCGTCGACATGAGGATCAAGTTCAATCTGGGCAACGTCGAATATGACGAATTCACCGTGGTCATCATCCTCAACGTGGCAAGGCGGGTGGTGGGGATGGTCGTGGACGGGGTATCCGACGTGGTGACGCTGACCCCGGACGAGATCAAACCGGCCCCGGAATTTGGTTCCGGAATCGACACGAAATACGTGACGGGAATCGGGACGGTGGACGACAGGATGCTGATCCTCGTGGACATCGAAAGGCTGATGACGAGCCGCGACATGGAACTCGTCGATACCGTTGCCCAGGAATGATCATCCGGGCCTATTTCAGGAGCATGGCATGAATACCAAACAAATAGGATTTTTCGCAAGAATGTTTTCTTCAGACGATGGATCGTCCGCCGAACTCGCCAAGCTGCAGGGGCAGGTGGAGGCCATCAGCAAATCCATGGGCGTGATCCAGTTCAACATGGACGGGACGGTGATCACCGCAAACCAGAATTTTCTTTCCATTCTCGGCTATTCTCTCGAGGATATCCGTGGCAAACATCACCGCATATTCGTCGATCCGGCCCACGCGGAAAGCCATGAATACCGGGCATTCTGGGACAAGCTGAACCGGGGGGAATTCGATTCCGGGGAATACAAGCGCATCGGCAGGGGAGGGCGCGAAGTGTGGCTCCAGGCTTCCTACAATCCGATCCTCGATCAGAACGGGAAGCCATACATGGTGATCAAGTTCGCAACCGAGATCACCAGGCAGAAGCTGAGAAATGCCGATTATCAGGGGCAGATCGATGCGATCGGAAAATCCCAGGGCGTGATCGAGTTCAACATGGATGGTACCGTCATCACCGCGAACCAGAAATTCCTCGATGTCATCAACTATTCCCTCGATGAGGTGAAGGGAAAACATCACCGCCTGTTCGTCGATCCTGCCTATGCGAACAGCACCGAATACAGGGCATTCTGGGAAAGGCTGAATCGGGGGGAATACGATGCCGCCCTGTACAAGCGCATCGCGAAGGGAGGGCGGGAAGTCTGGATCCAGGCGTCCTACAATCCCATCCCCGATCTCAATGGCAAACCCTACAAGGTGGTGAAATATGCATCCGACGTCACCGAGCAGAAGAATTACCAGATCCAGGTGGAGGCGGTGCTGAAGGAAACCCGCAGGGTGATGGAAGCGCTCTCGGCTGGAGATCTCACCCAGTCGATGGAAGGGGCTTTCACCGGAGAATTCGCCGTGCTGCGCGACGCCGTGGTGAGAACCATCGAAAATCTCCGCGACATCGTGGGAAAAATCATGGAAGCGGTCGACCTCAACGCCACCGCCTCTTCCGAGATCGCATCCGGCAACACGAATCTTTCGCAGCGCACCGAGGAACAGGCGTCGAGTCTGGAGGAGACGGCCTCCTCGATGGAAGAGCTCTCCTCGACCGTGAAACAGAATGCAGAGAATGCCAGGCAGGCCAACCAGATGGCTGCGGCCGCCTCCCAGGTGGCGGTCAAGGGCGGGGCGGTCGTCGGCGAGGTCGTGAATACCATGACCGCCATCAACGAATCTTCGAAGAAGATCGTCGACATCATTTCCGTGATCGACGGGATCGCTTTCCAGACCAACATCCTCGCCCTGAATGCGGCGGTGGAGGCGGCACGTGCAGGTGAGCAGGGAAGAGGATTTGCCGTGGTCGCAGCGGAAGTCAGGAACCTCGCACAGAGAAGCGCGGCAGCGGCCAAGGAAATCAAGCAACTGATTTCGGATTCGGTTTCCAAGGTGGAAGGAGGATCACGCCTCGTCCAGGAAGCCGGGAAAACCATGGGAGAGATCGTCACCTCGGTCAAGCATGTCACCGACATCATGGCGGAAATCTCGGCGGCTTCCGACGAACAGAGTTCGGGAATCGAGCAGGTCAATCAGGCGGTGACGCAGATGGACGAAGTCACCCAACAGAATGCTGCGCTGGTCGAAGAAGCGGCCGCTGCTGCGGAATCCCTGCAGGAACAGGCGGAAAATCTGAGCAGTTCGGTTTCGATCTTCAAAATCGGAGAAGAATCGAGGAGCGTGACGAAACAGCGCGCAGCCCCGGTCAGGATGGAGAAGAAGCCTGTCGTCCAGCATGCGAAAAAGCCGGTCCGCAAGGCAGCCGCAGTACATGGAGACGACGGGGATTGGCAGGAATTCTGATGAATGGGTAGCGGTCGCGAATTCGCCTTCACCGATCAGGATTTCGCCAGGGTACGCAAGCTCCTTTACGAGCGGGCGGGGATTTCGCTTTCCCCGATCAAGAAGTATCTCGTTTACAGCAGGCTTTCCAGGAGGCTGAGGGCGACCGGATTCACCACGTTCGAAGCCTATCTTTCACGCGCCGAGAAGGATGCGGAGGAAATGGAAGCGTTCACCAATGCGCTCACCACCAACCTCACTTCCTTCTTCCGCGAGGAACATCATTTCCCCATCCTCGCCGATCATGTCGCAAAATTCGCCGGAAAGCGCCCGGTCAGTCTCTGGTGTTCGGCATGTTCCACCGGGGAGGAAGCCTATTCGATGGCCATGACCATGGCGGACCTTTACGGGGATTTCACCAGCCAGGTGAAGATTCTCGCCACCGACATCGACACCAATGTGCTTGAACAGGCGGAAAAAGGGGTCTATCCGATCGAGAGAATCGAAAAGCTCGATCCCGCTCTGGTGAAGAGATTCTTCCTCAGGGGAAGCGGAAAAATGCAGGGGCAGGTCATGGTGAAGCGGGCGCTTCGCGATATGATCACCTTTGACAGGCTCAATCTGCTGGATGACAATTGGCCGATGAAGGGCCATTTCGACGCCATATTCTGCAGGAACGTGATGATCTATTTCGACAAGGCGACCCAGTACCGGATCCTGAAAAAATTCGTTCCCCTGCTTCAGCCGGACGGCCTGCTCTTTGCCGGGCATTCCGAAAACTTCTATCAGGCTGTCGATCTTTTCAAATCGCTCGGCAAGACCGTTTACCGGATCTCGCCTGAAGCCATGCGGCAGCAGGAACGGGCCGGCTGAGCCATGGCGGAAAGCTTCGAGGAAGTCCTCTCCCCCAACATCTATTACGACCGGCATTTCAGGATCGAAGCGGCAAAGATCCTTCCGGGAGAGTATTATGTGAGTTCGAGGGACATGATGATCGTCACCGTCCTCGGTTCCTGTGTTTCAGCATGCATCCGGGACCGCGAAAGCGGAATCGGCGGAATGAACCATTTCATGCTCCCGCACAGCGACAAGAATGCCTCCAGCCCGCTTTCCACTTCTGCCCGCTACGGAAGCTATGCGATGGAAGTGCTGATCAATCACCTGCTGAAGCTGGGAGCCAAAAAGAAGAATTTCGAGGCCAAGGTGTTCGGCGGAGGAAACGTGCTGCGCGGATTCACGGTCACCAATGTCGGGGAAAGGAATGCTTCCTTCGTGCTCGACTACCTGAAGAAGGAAAACATTCCTGTGGTCGCGAAGGATCTGCTGGACATCTACCCGAGAAAGGTCTATTTCTTTCCCGGCACCGGCAAGGTGCTGGTGAAAAAACTGAAAGGCGTGCACAACGACACCATTGTCGAACGCGAACGCCAGTATGAAACCCGCCTCGATTACGGCAAGGTCGAGGGAGAAGTGGAACTCTTCACATGACCATCAAAGTGCTCGTAGTGGACGATTCTGCGCTGATCCGCAGCATTCTCAAGGAGATCATCAACAGCCATGGCGACATGACCGTGGTGGGCGCAGCTCCCGACCCGCTCGTCGCGAGGGAGATGATCAAGGCGCTTAATCCGGACGTGCTCACGCTGGATGTGGAAATGCCGAAAATGGACGGAATCGATTTCCTGGAGAAGCTGATGCGCTTGCGCCCCATGCCCGTCGTGATGATTTCCTCGCTCACCGAAAGAGGATCCGAAATTACCTTCAAGGCGCTGGAACTCGGCGCAGTCGATTACATCTCCAAGCCCAAGCTCGACATCCAGAAGGGAATGCAGGAATACGGAGACGAAATCGCTGAAAAGATCCGCGCCGCAGCACGCTCCCGTCCGAGGACGAAGCCGCTGGCCGTGTCCGAAAAATATTCCGCAGATGCGGTGCTTCCCTCCCTGTCCAATACCTCCGCTTCCACCGAGAAGCTGATCATCGTCGGCGCATCCACGGGAGGGACGGAGGCAATCAAGGATTTCCTGGTGAAGCTGCCGCCAGATTGCCCGGGAATCGCCATCACCCAGCACATGCCGGAGGCTTTCACCAAGTCTTTCGCAGCGCGGCTCGATTCCTTGTGCAGGATTTCGGTCAAGGAAGCGGAACAGGGAG
Source organism: Burkholderiales bacterium (assembly GCA_013044025.1). Taxonomy (GTDB): domain Bacteria; phylum Pseudomonadota; class Gammaproteobacteria; order Burkholderiales; family JABEVD01; genus JABEVD01. The sequence goes on along the minus strand of JABEVD010000018.1, from coordinate 34,579 downwards.
ACCGGATCCTGCCCGGACATGCCTATATCGCACCAGGCAACGCGCATCTTCTCGTGAAGCGCAGCGGGGCGAATTATCACTGCGAGCTCTCGGACGGCCCCCCGGTCAACCGTCATCGTCCATCCGTGGACGTCTTGTTCCGCTCCGCCGCCAATTGCGCAGGAAAGAATGCGATCGGCGTCATCCTCACCGGCATGGGAAAGGACGGCGCGCAGGGCATGCTGGAAATGAAGCAGGCAGGTGCCTATAACTTCGCCCAGGACGAAGCGAGCTGCGTCGTCTTCGGCATGCCGAGGGAAGCGATTCTGGCCGGAGGGGTCGACAAGGTGGTTCCGCTATCCGAAATGTCCGCGCAGGTCATGAATTATCTTTCCAGCCTCGGGGTTCGCGCTTTCAGGGTATAATCTTTCGCACATTCAGAAGGATGAGGTTTCTATGGCATTCGTGGACTGGTACCCGGGTTATACCGTCAACAACGAACAGATGGACAGGGATCATCAGGCCCTGTTCCGCGCCATCAACGATCTGAGGGAAGGGACGCTGGAAGGCCGGCCGGAAGAATCCCTGCAGAAATCCTTCCATTTCCTGAGAAACTACGTCATCATCCATCTCGAGGTGGAGGAGAAAATGCTGCTCGAAATCGGCTATCCGGAATTTCCGGAACACAAGGCCGCGCACGAACAGCTTCTCCATCAGATGAGGATCCACGAAAAGCTCTTCAACGAGGGGAAAAAGCGCGAAGCCGCCGATCTGCTCAGTTTCCTGCTGAAAACCTGGCTCGTCTCCCACATCCTCTCAATGGATCGGGCCTACGGGAAATTTCTCGCAACGCACAGGATCGGCGTCAGCGAAACGAAGCCCTCCCGGTAACACCTACGGCCTGCTTCGCCTCGGATCTCCCTGAGTCGTCCTGTGCCTGTCCACCCAGTATCCCCAGGCGACGAGCAGCCACTGCATCTCCCCCACCCAGGCGACTGCAGTGGAACCGGGGGGAGGGGGGCCGAAAGTGTTGCCGAAATGGACGAAGAGCATCAGCATCACCAGGGAGCGGAATCCCCATTTTCCCTTGTCGTCGATCGCGGAAGTGGTTTTCTCATAGATCAGGATCCCGGGCAGAAAGATCGAAAGCTCGAGGAACAGGCTCAGGGAATAGGAAGACCAGGCGTCGAATCCAACGAAGCTGTTTCCCCGGATCAGGATGGGAAGATCCGGCCTGTGCACCAGGAGATCCAGGAACCAGTGGCTCAGCACCAGGAATCCCACCACGAAGGCGCTGGTGCGGTTTTTTCTCAGCCTGTAATGCAGGAAGCCGAGCAGCAGGCTCCAGCAGAGCACGGCGAGCAGGCTGTGCGAGAAAGGATAGAATTCGAAATCGAGCGGAGTCACTTTCGTGATTCCGGGCACGACCCGAACCGTTTCGATTCCGAGCAGCACGAAAGTCGGCCAGAGCAAGTCTAGAAACTGCGCTGCGAGAAAAAGCGTTCCGAGCGAGACGCAGGGAGCGTATTTTTTCGCTCCGAAAGCGAGGCCGTAATGGCCTAGGAACATGCAGCAGTCACCAGCACCGCAGCGCCCCGGATCCTGCCGGATCTCAGTCTGTCGAGGGCGAGATTGGCGAATTCCAGGGGAAAGGTCGTCACTTCCGTTTTCACGCCGGCAAGCGGTGCGATCCTCATGAATTCCTCGCCATCCTTGCGGGTGAGGTTGGCGACAGAACGGATGGATCGCTCCCCCCAAAGGATGGAATAGGGAAACCGGGGAATGTCGCTCATGTGGATTCCTCCGCAGACGACCGTCCCGCCTTTCGAAATCCTGGAAAGCGCTTCCGGAACGAGTTCTCCGGCAGGGGCGAAAATGATCGCGGCATCCAGTTCGTCAGGCGGAGCGTCCCCTGAACTTCCCGCCCATACTGCGCCGAGGGAGCGGGCGAAATCCTGCGCTGCGGAATCCCCGGCTCTGGTGAATGCGTAAATCCTTCTTCCTTCATGGGAGGCGACCTGGCTTGCGATGTGGGCGGCCGCTCCGAATCCGTAGAGACCGATTTTTTCCGCATCCCCTGCAGAGTGCAGCGCGCGATACCCGATGAGACCTGCGCAAAGCAGCGGCGCGGCTTCGGCATCGCTGTAGAATTCGGGGATCGGGAAGCAGTAATCTTCATTGGCGACGACAAATTCTGCATAGCCGCCGTGGATGCCGTGACCGGTGAAAAGAGGGGAATCGCAAAGATTTTCGCGTCCGCTCAGGCAGAAGCGGCAGGCTCCGCAGGTTTTCCCCAGCCAGGGAACGCCCACCCGGTCACCGACCGAAAAACGGGATCCTCCCTCCACCACCCGCCCGACGATTTCGTGACCGGGAATGATCGGGTAATGCGGCGCTGCAAGCTCTCCGTCCGCGATATGCAGATCGGTCCTGCATACGCCGCAAGCATGCACCTCGATCAGGATTTCCCCCGGCCCCGGTTTCGGGGCGGGAATGTCGGCAAGCCTGAGCGGAAAACCCGGGTGATCGAGAAGCTGCGCCTTCACGGCAAGCCTCAGATCCAGTCGCGGCCGATGATGAAGTCGCTGTAGAGCTTTTCTTCAGGGCTACCCGCTTCGGGATGCCAGTCGTAGCGCCATTTCACGATGGGCGGCATCGACATCAGGATCGATTCGGTCCTGCCTCCGGATTGCAGGCCGAACAGCGTGCCGCGATCGTAGACCAGATTGAATTCGACATAGCGGCCGCGGCGGTAAGCCTGGAAATCGCGCTCGCGCTCGCCATAGGGGGTGTCCATCCTTCTTTCCAGGATCGGAACATAGGCCGAAAGGAAGTGATCTCCCACGCTTTCGGTGAGATTGAAGCAGGTCTCGAAATCGGGCTTGTTGAAGTCGTCGAAGAAGATTCCGCCGATCCCCCGCGCTTCCTTCCTGTGCTTGAGATAGAAATACTCGTCGCACCACTTCTTGAAAGCAGGGTAATAATCCGGCCCGAAAGGCTGCAGCGCATTGCGGCAGGTCTGATGGAAATGCACCGCGTCTTCCTCGAAACCGTAATAGGGGGTGAGGTCCATCCCGCCGCCGAACCACCATACCGGCTCGCAGCCTTCCTTTCCGCGACGAAGAAGCGCACATTCATGTGCACGGTCGGCGCATAAGGGTTCCTGGGATGGAACACCAGCGAAACCCCCATTGCCTGGAAGGATCTTCCTGCAAGTTCCGGTCTCGATGCGGTCGCGGAGGGAGGGAGTCCCTTGCCGAAGACATGGGAGAAATTGACTCCGCCCCGCTCCAGCACGCCCCCTTCCTCGATCACGCAGGATAATCCCCCTCCCCCTTCCGGGCGTTCCCAGCCGTCTCTGCGGAAGGATGTTCCGTCAATCTGTTCCAGTCTTTCGACGATGAGTTCCTGCAGCTCCGTCAGGAAATCCTTTACTCCCTGTATGTTCATTGTCCCTCCTCTTTGGCTAAGGCCTGAAGATTCTACCACTTTCGAAATCCAGGATGGTGGACGGGTTTTTCCTTTTTCCGATTCTGCCCGGAATCACCAGGACTTTTCTGCCGAAACGGGCGATGCATTCGCGATAGGATTTCACGGGTTTCATTCCGCTGCGATTAGCGCTGGTCGAGACCAGCGCGGAACCGGCCGAGCGGCAAAGGCGGGCGGATTCCGGGTGGGCGGTGAGACGCAAGGCGATCCTGTCGTGGCGTCCGGTGAGCCATTTCGGGGTGCGCCTGGAAGGTCTGAACAGCAGCGTGAAAGGCCCCGGCCAGTATTTTTCGAGCCGGCTCGCATCGGGAATTTCCGCAATGAAAGGGGTAAGCTGACGAAGGGAAGCGCCGATCAGGATCAGCCCCTTATGCCGGGGCCGACCCTTGATGGAAAGAATCCTTTCGACCGCGCGACGGTTCATGGGGTCGCATCCCAGACCGTAACAGGACTCGGTTGGGTAGGCGAGCACCCCGCCCGCCTTCAGGTGAGCCCTGATCCTGTGGTTCATTGCCGGGGGGAAGTGGCCCGGTAGCCGATATCCCTTCTCATCTGGCAGCCTTCGAAGGAGATTCCTTCCGCCACCTGATAGGCGCGCCTTTGCGCGATCTTGACGCTGTCGCCCAGGGCGGTGACGCAAAGCACGCGGCCTCCCGAGGTGACCACCTGGCGGCTTCCGTCCAGCTTCGTTCCGGCATGGAAGACATGGAAATCTTCCTCGTTCCTGGGAAGTCCGGAAATGATGTCGCCTTTTCTAGGGGAATCGGGGTAACCATGGGCCGCAATCACCACGCCGAGCGCGGAGCGTCTGTCCCATTCCGCTTCGATTCTGTCGAGGGTACCGTTGATTCCGTGCTCGACGAGCAGGCTGAGGTCGGTCTTGAGGCGCATCATGATCGGCTGGGTTTCCGGATCGCCCATCCTGCAATTGAATTCCAGGGTTTTGGGATTTCCATCCTTGTCGATCATCAGTCCCGCATACAGGAATCCGGTGAAGATCGTTCCTTCCTGGGCCATGCCCCGCACCACCGGCTGGATGATCTCGCGCATCACCCTGGCGTGGACCGAAGGCGTGATGATCGGGGCCGGGGAATAGGCGCCCATTCCTCCGGTGTTGGGGCCCATGTCGCCGTCGAGGAGGCGCTTGTGGTCCTGGCTGGTGACGAAGGGAAGGACATTCTTTCCGTCGACCATCACGATGAAGCTTGCTTCCTCTCCTTCGAGATATTCCTCGATGACGAGGCGACCGCCTTCCGAGAGCAGGTAATCGATCGCAGCATGCGCTTCCTCGAGCGTCATGGCCACCACCACGCCCTTGCCGGCGGCAAGTCCGTCCGCCTTGATGACGATGGGCGCGCCCTGCGCATCGACATAGGCATGGGCGGAATCCCTGTCCTCGAATTCGCCGTAAGCGGCAGTCGGAATGCCGTGCCGCATCATGAAGGATTTGGCGAATGCCTTGGAGCTTTCGAGCTGGGCTGCGGCTCGGGTAGGACCGAATATCTTCAGTCCCGCCGACCTGAATTCGTTGACCACCCCGGCGGCGAGCGGCGCTTCCGGTCCCACCACGGTGAGCGCGATCGATTCGCTCCTGGCGAATTCGATGAGATCCGGGATTTCCGTGATGTCCACGTTGACGCATCCCTCGTCAAGCGCGGTTCCCGCATTCCCGGGGGCGACATAGACTCGCGAGACGCGGGCAGAGCGCGCAAGTTTCCATGCAAGGGCGTGTTCCCGCCCGCCGTTTCCGATGACCAGTATTTTCATGGATCAGTGCCTGAAATGACGATGGCCGGTGAAGACCATCGCGATGTTCTGTTCGTCTGCAGCCGCGATCACTTCCGCGTCGCGCATGCTTCCTCCGGGCTGGATCACTGCGATCGCCCCTGCCTGGGCGAGCACGTCCAGGCCGTCGCGGAACGGGAAGAATGCGTCGGATGCGACCACCGAGCCGGAAAGAGGGAGGCCTGCATTGGCCGCCTTGATGGAGGCGATCCGGGTGCTGTCCACCCGGCTCATCTGCCCTGCGCCCACGCCGAGCGTCTGGCCATTTGCGGCGAAGACGATTGCATTCGATTTCACGAACTTGGCCACTTTCCAGGCGAAAAGCAGGTCGCGGATCTGGTCTCTGGTGGGCGCCCTTTTCGTCACCACGCGCAGGTTGGCTTCGGTCACGTCGAAGTCGTCAGGCGTCTGCACCAGGATTCCTCCCCCCACCCGCTTGAGGTCGAGCCGGTTCGATCCGGATTCGATCGGCACCACCAGCACCCGCACGTTCTGCTTCGCTGCCGTCACCCTGAGCGCGGCGTCCGACGCTGATGGCGCGATGATCACTTCGACGAACTGGTTGGCGGTGATCTGCGCCGCACTTTCCTCGTCGAGTTCGCGGTTGAAGGCGATGATGCCGCCGAAAGCGGAAGTGGGATCGGTCGCGTAGGCGAGCCGGTATGCATTCAATGCGCTGTCGGCGATCGCAACGCCGCAGGGGTTGGCATGCTTCACGATCACGCAGGCGGGTTGCTCGAAGGTCTTCACGCATTCCCAGGCAGCATCGGCATCGCCGATGTTGTTGTAGGAAAGTTCCTTGCCCTGGAGCTGAACGTAGTTGGCTAGGGTTCCCGGAGCAGGATGCTTTTCGCGGTAGAAGGCGGCTTGCTGATGGGGGTTTTCTCCGTAGCGCAGATCCTGCTCCTTTTCGAAGCTGAAATTGATCTGTTCGGGAAATCCCTGCTTTTTGCCGTCGAGTCCGGTCGCGGTGAGATGGTTGCTGATCGCCCCGTCGTAGGCCGCGGTGTGCGAAAAGGCTTTCCTGCAAAGCGCATAACGGGTCTCGAGCGAAACGCCGCCATTTTTCATCTCCTCGAGAATGGGCGCATAATCGGCCGGGTCGGTGACGATCGCGACGTCGCGGAAATTCTTGGCTGCAGCCCGCACCATGGTGGGGCCGCCGATGTCGATGTTCTCGATCGCATCTTCCAGCGTGCAATCCGGTTTCGCCACGGTCTGCGCGAAGGGATAGAGGTTCACCACGACGAGGTCGATGGTCGGGATGCCGGCTTCAGCGAGCTTTTCCATGTGTCCGGGAAGATCGCGCCGGGCGAGAATTCCGCCATGCACCCTGGGGTGCAGGGTTTTCACCCGGCCATCGAGCATTTCTGGAAATCCGGTGTAATCGCCCACCTCGGTGACGGGAATGCCCGCCTCGTGGATCATTTTCGCAGTCCCTCCGGTGGAGAGGATTTTCACGCCCATTTCATGGAGTCCGCGTGCGAATTCGAGAATGCCAGTCTTGTCTGAAACGCTGATGAGCGCCTGTTTGATCGAAGTCATGATGTATTGAGCCGAATTATTGAGGAATCAGGAAATCTGCAGATCCTGCATTTTTTTCTTGAGCGTATTGCGGTTGATTCCGAGCATTTCGGCCGCGCGGGTCTGGTTGCCCTTCGAATGATTGAGCGCGATTTCGATGAGCGGACGTTCCACGCAGCGGATCACCATTTCGTAGAGTCCGCCCGGTTTTTCGCCGTCGAGCTCGCCGAGATAGCTTTCGACCGCCTTGCGAACGCAAAGGCTGAGATCCGTTTCTCCTGTCATGCCGCCCATTTGTCCTCGTCCTCCGATTGGAAATATACCAGCCGCTGATTGGCCGACGCGAGTTCGGAGAAGAAGCGTTCGATATGGTCGATCTGCTCCGGAGCGGACTGGAGCTGGTTCATGCTGTGCCTGAATGCGGCAGAACCTGCCAGTCCTTTGGTATACCAGGAAATGTGCTTTCTTGCGACCCGGACCCCGGTTTCCTCGCCGTAGAAAGCGAAGAGATCCTGGAGATGGGCGAGCAGCACCATGCGGATCTCCGCAACTTCCGGAGAGTGGAGGAATTCCCCGGTCTCGAGATAATGGGCGATCTCCCTGAAGATCCATGGCCTGCCCTGGGCGGCGCGACCGATCATCAGCGCATCGACCCCGGTTTTTTCGAGCACCAGCTTCGCCTTTACGGGAGAAGTGATGTCGCCGTTGGCGATCACCGGAATGGAAATCCTCGTCTTCACTTCGGCGATGGTGTCGTATTCCGCTTGTCCAGTATAGCCGCAGGCGCGCGTCCTGCCGTGGATGGCGAGCGCCTGGATTCCTGCGGATTGTGCAATCTTCGCGACCGTCACTGCGTTGCGGCTCCCTGTGTCCCAGCCCGTCCTGATCTTGAGCGTGACGGGCACGTCGACCGCGCCCACCACTGCATCCAGGATTTCGCCCACGAGCGCCTCGTTCCGGAGGAGTGCGGAGCCCGCCATGACATTGCAGATCTTTTTGGCGGGACACCCCATGTTGATGTCGATGATCTGGGCGCCATGATCCACATTATAGCGCGCGGCATTGGCCATCATCTGCGGATCCGCGCCCGCGATTTGCACCGAGATCGGATCGACCTCGCCTTCATGGTTGGCGCGGCGCCTGGTTTTGTCGCTTCCCCAGAGCAGGGAATTGCTGGAAACCATTTCGGATACGGCCATTGCTGCGCCCATGGACTTGCAGAGCTGGCGAAACGGTCTGTCGGTCACGCCCGCCATGGGGGCGACCAGGAGGTTGTTCCGGAGCTGATGGGGACCGATTTTCACGATGGGAATTCTGACTAAAGCCCGTATTGTAAACGCTTTCGGCGCATTCACAAAATCCGGCCGGGCCTCAATCCGAACATCATTTTCCGTGAAAACCACTTGCGGGCGGGCGGAAGACAGTCCAGCGCGGCAAGTCCGAGTCCCCTTCCCGAATCCAGCAAGGGAATTTCATTGGAGAAAATCCGGATGAGGGAATCGGTGAAACGGATTCCGCCCTCCCGATCCATCCTTCTGGATTTCGCATGGGCAGAGAGCATTCCGGGAAGGCCGATATCCTCGATCCGGCAATCCAGGATGGAGCGCGAGAGCGCAGCGACATCGCGAAGTCCGAGGTTGAGTCCCTGGCCTGAAACCGGGTGCAGCGTCTGAGCCGCATTGCCGACGAGGGCGAGGCGCTCCGCGACGATGGGTTCGCAATATCTCAGGGCGAGCGGAAAACCGCTCATTTTGCCGCAGTCGACGAACCTTCCCGCCCTAGAGCCGAAATGATCCTGCAGCTTTTGCAGAAACTCGCCCTTTTCCATTTCGACAAGGGCTCCGGCGAATTCCGGGGTTGCGGTCCAGACGAGCGAGAATCCTTCCCCGAATGGAAGGAGCGCCACAGGGCCCTCCCTGGTGAAGCGCTCGTAGGCGATGTTGTCGTGCGCCCTGTCGGTTCTCACCTGACCGATCACCGCCCACTGGCCGTAATCCTTGCGGTGCACTTCGATGCCTTCGACCTGCTCGACGAGTTTTCCTCCCTCGGCCATTACCACCAACCTTGCGCAAATCTGCCTTCTTTCCCCGAGATAATCGAAATCGACCGCTCCCCTGGAAAGATCGATTTCACAGGCCTTCGCACCCTCGACATAGACTTCAGGGGAAAGCCCCTCGACGAGTGCGTCGTGGATTTCCCCGTATCCTGCGACATGGCCTAGGGATGGAACGCCGGATTCTTCCGCCCTCAGGATCGTCCTGCCGAATCCGCCCTTCTGGGAGACGTGAATGGTCTCGATCGGCGTTGCGTTTCGCACGTTTTGCCAGGCCCCGATCCTTTCCAGGAACAGCCTGCTGCCATGGGAGAGCGCGAGCACGCGAGGGTCGGAGGCGGGCGAGGTTTTCGCTTCCAGCACCATCACCGAAACGGGATGACCGGAAAGAGCGCGCGCAAGGGCCGCGCCCACCGGGCCGCCGCCTATGACGAGCACATCGACCTGTTCGCTCATTTCGCCATCCAGTCCTCGATTTCCTTCACGGTTTTGGGCGCATCGAAGCTCAATATTTCACATCCCTGCCGAGTCACGACCACGTCGTCCTCGATCCGGATGCCGATGTTCCAGAAAGCCTCCGGCACGCTTTCCGACGGCCTGATGTAGCAGCCGGGCTCGACCGTGAGCGCCATTCCGGGCTCCAGGGCGCGCCATTTTCCGCCCGATTTGTAACTGCCCACATCATGCACGTCCAGCCCCAGCCAGTGACCGGTGCGATGCATGTAAAATCGTTTGTAGTCTCCCGATTCGACCACCGAATCCACGCTTCCCCGGCAAAGCCCGAGATCGACGAGGCCTGTTGCGAGAACCCGTACCGCCGCTTCGTGCGGACTGTCCCAGGTGGAGCCGGGCTTCACTTCCGAGATCGCGGCGAGTTGCGCCTCGAGCACGATCTCGTAGACATCCTTTTGCGCTGCGGAAAATTTTCCTCCGACCGGGAAAGTCCTGGTGATGTCGGAAGCATAGCCGTCGAGTTCGCATCCCGCGTCGATGAGCAACAGTTCACCTGCCCGCAGCATTTCGTCGTTTTCCACGTAATGCAGGATGCAGGCATTGCCGCCTCCAGCGACGATGGGCGTGTAGGAGGGCGCCTGCGCGCCGCTCCTCCTGAATTCGGCGAAAAGCTCAGCCTCCACTTCGTATTCGCGCGCCCCCGGCCTTGCCGTTCTCATCGCGATGCGGTGCGCATTCGAAGCGATCTGCGCAGCCCTGCGCATCAGGGAGATTTCGTAATCGTCCTTGAAAAGGCGCATCTCGTCGACGAGGCAGCGGATGTCCGCGACATTCTCCGGAGCCTCCACGCCGCTCCTCGCCTGTGCTCGAACCGCGTTCAGCGCGGTGAGCACCTTCGCATCCCATTTCTCGTCTGCGCCGAGAGGATGATAGACGCTGGGCTGATCCTTCAGCAGTTCGGGAAGCATCCCTTCCAGGGCGGAAACCGGATGCGTCTCGTCGAAGCCGAACACTTCCTTCGCCCGGGCCGGGCCGAAGCGATGCCCGTCCCAGATCTCGCGCTCCTCGTCGCGCTCCCTGCAAAAAAGCATGGATTTGGCATTCTCCCCGCCCACCATCACCAGAACCGCTTCCGGCTCCGGAAATCCGGTCAGGTAATAGAAATGGCTGTCGAACCGGTACGGGTAATGGGAATCGCGGTTTCTCTGCTGATGGGGCGCGGTCGGGACGATCGCCACCCCCCCGAGCTTTTCGAGAAGGCGTTTTCTGCGGGAAATGAACGGGCTGTAGTCTTTCATGATCCGATTCTATCACCGATTGAGCAGGTCGAGTCTTTCAGGGGTACCGACGTCCACCCAGAGCCCTTCGTGCCGCTCCGCGCTCACCTTTTGCAGAGCGATGGCTTCCCTGAGGAGAGTCGCAAGCTTGGCGGCCTTCCCGGGCTGCAGGGCATGGAAAAATTCCGGGCGATAGAGACCGATCCCGCTGAAAGTGAGGGAGTTTTCTCCGCGGAGCATCGCCATCCCGTCTTGCAGGGAAAAATCCCCGATCGGATGATGCTCCGGGTTGGGCACCAGCACCAGATGAGCGAGCCTCTTGCCGAGATCCATTTCTGCAAGATGCGAATAGTCATAATCGCAATACAGATCCGCGTTGGCGACGATGAATGGCTCCTGCCCGAGGAGAGGAAGCGCAAGGGCGATACCGCCTGCAGTCTCGAGCGCGGTCTCCTCCCTCGAATAGCGGATTTCGACGCCATATTTTTCACCGGCACCCAGTTGGTCTTCGATCATCCTCCCGAGATGCGCGGTATTGATCACGATCGAGGAAATGCCGCAATCGGCAAGGGCCATGATCTGCCGGACGATGAGGGGAACCCCTTTCACTTCGAGAAGCGGTTTCGGCACCCTGTCGGTCAGCGGGCGCATCCTTTCACCGCGCCCGGCCGCAAGCAGCATCGCCTTCAAAATGTGGTTCCGACTTCCAGCTTGCCCAGGACGCGCAGCAGCGGCGAAAGCTCGGAATAACGCATGCAGGTTTTCCTCAGGTAGGAAAGAACCAGCGGAATGTCATCGAGATATTGCGCCTTGCCGTCACGATGATGGAGGCGGGCGAAAATGCCCAGCACCTTCAGCTGACGCTGCGCTCCCATCCATTCGAAGTCGCGGTAGAATTGTGCGAAATCCCCGGAAACGGGCAGGCCTGCTGCGCGGGCTTTTTCCCAATAGCGGATCGCCCAGTCGAGCACCTTTTCCTCTTCCCAGGAAATATAGGCGTCCCTGAGCAGGGAAACGAGATCGTAGGTGATGGGGCCGTAGACCGCGTCCTGGAAATCGAGGATCCCCGGATTGGGCTCGGTCAGCATCAGGTTCCTGGAATGATAGTCGCGGTGTACAAACACCTTGGGCTGGGCGAGACAGTTTTCGACGATTTTCGAAAACACCCTGCCGAGGATTGCCTGGTTCTCTTCCGTCACGATCTCGCCGAGATGTTGCTTCAGATACCATTCCGGGAAAAGGTTCATTTCCCGCCGCAGCAATGCCTCGTCGTATTCGGGCAGCAAGCCCGGGATGCTCGCCTGCTGCATTTTCACCAGGGAATCGATCGCGTCCCGATACAGGAGATCCGCATTCGCTTCGTCCAGCCTGTCGAGATAGGTGGTGGATCCCAGATCCGAAAGCAGCAGAAATCCCTTGTCCAGGTCCTTTTCGAGCACTTCCGGAAGATGCAGGCCGGACTTCGCAAAGAGTTCAGCCACTTTCAGGAAGGGGCGGCAATCCTCCCTGGAGGGAGGGGCGTCCATCACGATGAGCGACCTGTCGCCGAATTTCACCCTGAAATAGCGCCTGAAGCTTGCATCCGAGGAAGCGGGTTCGAGCGAAAAGGTTGCGCCTGGATAAAGGTCGTTCAGCCAGTTTTCGATGAGATGAAGTCTTTCCACGAGATTGCCATATTCAAAGATTTGTGCGATTTTATCACCAAACAACGAAACCAACCCCGATGCACAATTTCCGAATCAATCCCGTCCTGGCAGCGCTGCTTTGCATGCTGCCGCCCGCATCCTTTGCAGAAGGCGATTCCCTGGTGCTCAAGCCGCAGCAGGATCTCGTCGCCCCGCAAGGCAAGGATCTGCCGGTTTACATTCGCGGGGACATGCTGCAGGGGCATCAGGGGCAGGATTTCGAGGCGACCGGAAATGCGGAGGCCAGAAAAGGGGACCAGTCCATCGTGGCGGACTGGCTGAAATACCTCCAGGCGAGCGACGAGATCAAGGCGAAGGGACATGAGCGGCTGGAACAGAATGGTGGAATTGTCACCGGTCCGGATCTGCAGTTGCAGCTCAACACCAACCTGGGTTTCATGACCAGCCCGACCTATACCATGCCGCAAATCAATGCCAGGGGGCACGCGGAGCGGGTCGATTTCGCCGGGAAGGATCAGTACAAGCTGCACAAGGCGGTCTATACCACCTGCCCCGTCGGCAACGACGACTGGTTCATGAAGGTGGGGGAACTCGATCTGAACCAGGAAACCCAGGTCGGGATTGCGCACGATGCGAGCCTGTCCTTCAAGGGCGTTCCGATCCTGTACATGCCCTGGCTCGACTTTCCGACCGGAAGCCGCAGGCGTTCGGGATTTCTTGCTCCGATTTTCGGCAGTACTGCTGCGGGCGGCACCGAAATCACGGTGCCTTATTACATCAACATCGCGCCCAACTTCGATGCGACCGTGGCGCCCCGCCTCATGGCCAAGCGTGGCATGATGCTGAACAACGAGTTCCGCTATCTCGAACCGGGTTATTCAGGGCAACTGGACTACAACGTCCTGCCGCAGGCCGCCGTCACCAAGACGCTGCGTTCCGAGCTGCGCTTCTCCCACAACCAGAGCTTCGGGCATGGATTCTCCGGCGGGGTCACCATCCAGAAGGTTTCCGACCCGAATTACTATCTGGATCTTTCCCCGCTCGTGACGATGACCTCCCAGACGGTCCTGCCCAGGGAAGGGCATCTCAGTTACGACGGAGGATGGTGGAATCTCACAACCCGCGTGCAGAATTTCCAGACGCTGCAGAACCCGCTCATCCCGGTGGTCGCTCCTTACGCGGAAGCGCCGCAAATCCTCCTCAACGGCGAAAAGGAAAATCTCGGCGGATTCGACCTCAAGCTGACCAGCGAATTCGACGATTTCACCCATCCGATCCTGGTGAACGGAAGGCGCCTCGTTTTCTATCCCACGCTGAGCTATCCGATGAAGACCTCCTCGGCCTTCATCATTCCGAAAATCGGCATGCACAGCGTGAGCTACGCGCTCGGCGCGAACAATACGACGAATCTGCCGAATGCGACCGTCAACATTCCGGTCGCGAGCGTCGATTCCGGACTGTATTTCGAGAAAGACCACCCGTTCGGCAGGAGCGACCTGCTGCAGACCCTGGAGCCGCGGATTTTCTATGTCTATGTGCCTTATCGCAACCAGAACAACCTGCCGATCTTCGATTCCGCGCCGCTCGATTTCACTTATGCCCAGCTTTTCACCGAGAATCAGTTCATCGGCAATGACCGTTTCAGCGATGCAAACGAGGTGACGCTCGCGCTCACTTCCCGCTTCATCCAGGAAGATACCGGGGAGGAGCGGCTCAGGATGTCGATCGCCCAGCGCGTTTACCTGCAGTCTCCTCAGCTCATCCCGGTCACGACCTCCACCTCCGACGTGATCGCGAGCGTGGGTGGAGCCGTGAACAAGACCCTGAGCCTCGACAGCTCGCTGCAGTACACGCCGAACACCAGCCAGGTCCAGTTCATCAGCATGTACGCGCATTACCAGCCCGAATTCGGCAAGCTGCTCAACTTCGGCTATCTCTACAACAGGACGATCCTTCCCCTTTCGACGACCGTCTACGGCGTTTCCTATGCGGCCGCGCTCGTCAATACCCTGCCGCAGCAGTGCTGGCCCAGGGGTATGCATTGAACCAGTTCGACGTTTCCGGACAGTGGCCGCTCTACGACAAATGGCACGGATTGGGGAGATGGAGCTATTCGCTCGCCAACCGCCAGCTTCTCGAAGGCACTGCCGGGGTGGAATACGATGCCGACTGCTGGGCGCTGCGGGTGGTCGCAAAGCGCTTCACCATTGCCTACCAGATGTCGGCGACCGCCTTCTTCGTTCAGCTCGAACTGGACGGCCTGGCGAGAATCGGCCCGGATCCGCTCGATACCCTGAAGACCAGCATTCCGGGCTTCACCAAGACCAACGTCGCGCCGCCCTCAAACTGATTTCACCGCACGGGCGATGACCCAGGCGCTGACCTCCGAAGCATTCCTCGCGCGCAATACGCGGGCCAGTTCGTCCAGGGTCGCGCCGGTGGTGAGCACGTCGTCGACGATGGCGACATGCTTCGATTCGAGATCCATTGCGCAGGAAAAAGCCCCTTTCACGTTTTTCCTTCTTTCCTCCCAGGGAAGCGAAGTCTGGGATGGTGTGTCCCTGACTTTTTCTGCGTGACCGAGCGGAATTCCGGTCTTTCTCGAAACCAGCCTTGCGATTTCCTGTGCCTGATTGAACCCTCTTTCCGCGAGCCGAAGCGGATGCATCGGAACCGGAAGGAGCAGATCCGGGCGGTTCACGGAAGCGGATGCTTCTGCGAGCAGGTTTGCGAAGGTGGAGGCAATCGCCAGATTCTCCCGATATTTCAGCGCACGTACCAGCGCGTCGACCGGAAAATCGTAGGAAAACAGGGCGAGCGTGCCGGAATATGCGGGCGGATGATGAATGCAGACGCCGCAGATTTCCGCCCCCGGATTCGCGCAGATCCTGCATCGATCCTTCGGCAGACGCGGCAGGTCGGCAAAACATCCTGCGCACAGATTCCATTTTTCCGCAACCGCGCCGCAAAGAATGCAGTCGGATGAAAAAAGCCTGAAATTTGCGCAGTTGTTCAAAATTTTCCGGAACGGATTTGACAAACCCTCTCCCGATGAAAGATGATTCCCCGCAATATAGGACAGGATGGAAAAAGATGACCGATCTGAAGGATATGTGGACCGTTGAAGAAGTGAAGGCGCTTTTCGAGCTGCCATTTTCCGATCTCCTCTACAGGGCGCAATGCGTCCATCGGGAAAATTTCGATCCCAACGCGGTACAGCTTTCCACGCTGATTTCGATCAAGACCGGAGGCTGCTCCGAAGATTGCGGCTACTGTTCCCAGTCCGCGAGGCACGATACCGCGGTCCAGAGCCAGCCCATCCTGAGCGTGGATGAAGTCCTGGCCGCAGCAAAAGTTGCGAAGGAAAACGGGGCATCCCGGTTCTGCATGGGCGCTGCCTGGCGCGGTCCGAAGCAGCGCGATCTGGATGCAGTGAAGGAAATGGTGAAGGCGGTTCGCGCCCTGGGGCTCGAGACCTGCGCGACCCTTGGCATGCTGAAGGATGGACAGGCCGAGCAATTGAAGGAAGCGGGACTCGATTATTACAACCACAACCTCGACACTTCACCGGACTATTACGCAGAGATCGTCACGACTCGCGATTACGAGGACAGACTGGACACCCTTTCCAGGGTGAGGAATGCGGGGATCAACGTCTGCTGCGGGGCGATCGTCGGAATGGGAGAATCCAGGCAGGACCGCGCAGCCGTGATCGCCACGCTGGCCAGCCAGGATCCCCAGCCACAGAGCGTGCCGATCAACAACCTGGTCCAGGTGGAAGGCGCGCCGCTCCATGGCATCGATCCGCTCGATCCCCTGGAATTCGTGCGCACCATCGCAGCGGCGAGAATCACCATGCCGAAAAGCCATGTGCGGCTTTCAGCAGGGCGGGCCGAAATGAGCGAGTCGACCCAGGCGCTTTGCTTTCTTGCAGGCGCGAATTCGATTTTCTACGGTGAAAAACTCCTCACCACCGGCAATCCAGATGCCGCGAAGGACAGGGATTTTCTCGAGAAGCTCGGCATGCATCCGATGTGATGGATTTCCTCGCGGCAGAAATTTCCGGGATCGAATCCGCAGGGCTGCTTCGCAATCGACGCGTGCTGGAAGGGCCGCAGGGCGCGAGGGTCAGAGTGGATGGCCTGGACTATGTGAGCTATTGCAGCAACGACTATCTCGGTCTCGCAGCTCACCCGAAGCTCGTCGAGGCCGCGATCTCGGCTGCGCAAAAATACGGAGTGGGCGCGGGCGCATCCCACCTCCTTTGCGGTCATACCGATGCGCACGAAAAAGCGGAATCCGCTCTTGCCGATTTCGTCGGGCTGGCTTCCGCGCTGCTCTTTTCCACAGGCTACATGGCGAACCTGGGCGTGATCACTGCGCTCGCCAAAAGGCAGGACGAACTCTTTTGCGACAGGCTGAACCATGCATCGCTCAACGACGCTGCGCAGCTTTCTCGCGCCAGAATGTCGCGCTACCGCCATCTCGATCTGGAAGATCTGGAATCCCGTCTTGCCGCCTCGGTTGCGAGAAGGAAAATCGTGGTGAGCGATTCGGTGTTCAGCATGGACGGAGACATCGCGCCGGTTCCGCAATTGCTGGAGCTTTGCGAAAGG
Organism: Burkholderiales bacterium; assembly: GCA_013044025.1. Classification (GTDB taxonomy): domain Bacteria; phylum Pseudomonadota; class Gammaproteobacteria; order Burkholderiales; family JABEVD01; genus JABEVD01. The sequence continues at coordinate 17,757 of JABEVD010000018.1, read as the reverse complement.
CACGATGCGCTGCTTTTCCTGGACGATGCGCACGGATTCGGCGTGCTGGGCGGGCATGGCGGCGGCATCCTTTCCCATTTCGGAATTTCATCCCCGCGGATTGTCTACATGGGCACGCTCGGCAAGGCTGCGGGGGTTGCCGGAGCCTTCGTCGCTGGAAGCGGGAATCTCGCGCAATATCTGGTGCAGAAAGCGAAAACTTATGTCTATACGACCGCCCAGCCCGCGATGCTCGCCGAAGCGATCCTGGCGAGCCTCGAAATCATCGGGGAAGAATCCTGGCGGCGCGCAAGGCTGAATTCCCATGTCGCAACGCTGAAATCCGCGCTCGGAAACAGGTTGATGCCTTCGGACACCCCGATCCAGCCGTATCTTGCGGGAGAGAATCAGGCCGCGCTCGAGATGAGTTCGCGCCTTCGCGAAAGGGGGATCCTGATCCCTGCGATCAGGCCGCCCACCGTGCCGGCGGGCACTGCGAGGCTCAGGATTTCGCTCTCCGCCGCCCACGGCGAGGAAGAGATCGCGGATCTCGCTGCCGCGCTGCAATGAGAAACCTCGTTTTTCTGCACGGATGGGGAATGGATTCTTCCTGCTGGGCGGGCTTGCTGGAGCGCCTTTCCGGAAATTTCCGGACCCATTGCGCCGATCTTCCGGGCCACGGCAGGAATCCGCATGCGAAGGACTGGGTGGAGACGCTTTCCGGCGCGCACCCTTTCGAAGTCGATCTGGTTGGCTGGTCCCTGGGAGGACAGGTCGCGCTGGAATGGGCGGCGAGATTTCCGGAGCAGGTTCGCAGCCTCGTCCTCGTCGCAACCACCCCTTCCTTCGTGAAGCGGCAGGATTGGGATGCGGCGATGCAGGAAGGGGTCTTCATGGAGTTTCTCGGGAATTTTCAGGAAAATCGGCCCGAAACCATGAAGCGCTTCCTCCATTTGCAAGCGCTGGGAGGAAATTCCAGGGTCTTCAGGATGCTGCAGAAAATCGCGCCGCAGCAATTGAACCCGGAAGGACTGGAGCACGGGCTGGATTTGCTCGGAAGATACGATCTCAGGGAGGCTGCGAAAGGGCTTGCGCAGGAGGCACTGGTCCTGCACGGGACTTGCGATTCCCTCATTCCTTTTGCAGCCGGAAAGTGGCTTTGCGCAAACATGAAAAATGCGCGGCTGGTCGGGATCGAAGGTGCTGCGCATGCGCCGCATGTTTCCGACCCGCAAGTCTGCGCCAATGCACTGCAGGAATTTTATGATGGAAGATGAATACAGGAACGAAAAGCGCCTGGTGAGGCGGGCCTTCGATCGGGCGGCGCAGAGCTACGACGCTGCGGCCGTGCTGCAAAGGGAAGTGGGCGAGCGCATGGTTTCGAGGCTCGACTATGTGAAAGTGGATCCGGGCAGGATCCTCGATGCGGGTTCCGGGACGGGCAAGGGAAAGCGCGACCTTTCCGCGCGCTTTCCACAGGCAGCGCTGTTCGAACTCGACCTTGCTCCCTCGATGCTGATGCAGTCCAGGCCGGAAGTTCCCTGGTGGAAAAAGCCCTTTGCGGAATCTCCCCTGCAGGTTTGCGGCGACATCGAGCGCCTGCCGCTCAAATCTTCCAGCTTCGGCATGGTCTGGTCGAATCTCGCATTGCAGTGGTGCGACGACCTCGATGCAGCGCTTTGCGGATTCCATCGGGTGCTGGAAGTGGACGGGCTCCTCATGTTCAGCACTTTCGGGCCGGACACCCTGAAGGAGTTGCGCAGCGCTTTTTCCGGAATGGACGGCCATGTTCATGTCAACCGCTTCATCGACATGCACGACATCGGGGATGCGCTGATCCGGGCCGGCTTTTCCAATCCTGTCCTCGACATGGAAAATTTCACCCTCACCTATTCGGACGTGAAATCGGTGATGATGGACCTGAAGGCGATCGGCGCGCACAACGCGATGATCGGCAGGCCGCGCGGGCTATTCGGCAAGAATGCATGGGCAAGGGTGGTGGACAGCTCAGAAAGGATGAGGAAAGACGGATTGCTCCCCGCCACCTTCGAGGTCGTATACGGCCATGCCTGGAAAGCGCAGCCGAACAAGCTTCCGGATGGAAGCGGCATCGTCCGGTTCGAAAAGAGGCTGAAATGAAGAAGGGCTTTTTCGTCACCGGAACCGACACCGGAATCGGCAAGACTTTCGCGAGTTGCGCGCTGCTGCACGCATTTTCCGCATCCGGGAAATCCGCTGCCGGAATGAAGTGCGTCTCGGCGGGCGGAGACGATGCGCAATGGCTTGAGCGGGCAAGCTCGATTCCGGCGCCGGCGCGGCTTGCGAATCCCTATCCGCTGAAAACGCCCGCCTCTCCGCACATCGCGGCGGGAATCGAGGGAATCGGGATCGAAACGGAAAGAATCGCGAAAGCCTATGGCGAAATCCGCTCGGACGTGGTGATCGTGGAAGGCGTGGGCGGGTTTCTCGTTCCGCTCAACGAACGGGAACTCGTTTCGGATCTGGCGAAAAGGCTTTCCCTTCCGGTGATCGTGGTGGTCGGGATGAGGCTAGGCTGCATCAGTCACGCTCTCCTCACTTTTGCAGCGATCAGAAGCTGCGGCCTGCCCATCGCCGGCTGGATCGCCAACCGCATCGATCCGGAAATGAGTTATTTCGACGAGAACATCGACTATCTTGCGGGGAGGAAGGAAGCGCCCCTTCTCGGCATCCTGCCTCACGGGGTCTCCCCCGATGAGGCGGCGCGTTTTCTGGATCTTTCGAAGCTCTAGCCTTCCACGATTTCGAAGTCGTGGGTGACTTCCGCGGTCTTGCCGAGCATGATGGTGGCGGAGCAGTATTTCTCCGCGGAAAGATGGATGGCGCGCTCCACCTGGACGGGGTTCAGTCCCTTTCCGGTCACAATGAAATGGAAATGCAGCTTCGTGAACACCTTCGGGTCCTCGCCGGCGCGCTCCGCCTCGATCTCCACTGCGCAGTCGGTGATCTGCTGACGTCCCTTCTTCAGGATCATCACGACATCGATCGAAGTGCATCCGCCCGCTCCCAGGAGCAGCATTTCCATCGGGCGCGGCCCGAGATTCCTTCCTCCGATGTCGGGAGATCCGTCCATTACCACGGCATGTCCGCTCGCGGTCTCGCCCACGAAGCTCATGTTCTCGATCCACTTGACTCGCGCTTTCATTCCATTCTCCCGGATTGTAGAATGGAGGATTCTAACCCAAACACGGGCCGCGGATGGGGTCTTCCCGGGCTTTTTCGCGTCAGTCCGTTTTTAGTGATTGACACGCCTGCGGAATCTGGCATAAAATTCCGGACTTTCCCTAATTCAAGTATCTAGGATCGGCTTCATGAAAACATTTTCTGCTAAGCCTCAAGAAGTGACGCACGACTGGATCGTCGTAGATGCCACGGACCAGGTTCTGGGCCGCCTTGCATCGCAGATCGCCCACCGTCTGCGTGGCAAGCACAAGGCTATCTACACTCCTCACGTCGATACCGGCGATTTTGTCGTGGTCATCAACGCAGACAAGCTGCGCGTGACCGGCAACAAGTCCGACGACAAGATCTACTATCGGCACAGCGGCTATCCCGGCGGTATCTATGCGACCAGCTTCTCCAAGATGCATGCGCGCTTCCCCAGCCGCGTCCTGCAAAAGGCGGTCAAGGGAATGTTGCCCAAGGGACCGCTCGGCTACGCCATGCTCAGGAAGCTCAAGGTGTACGCAGGGCCGCAGCATCCGCACACGGCACAACAGCCGAAACTCCTGGATATCGTGAAGGCATAATATGGGCGCAAACTACAATTACGGCACCGGAAGGCGCAAGAGCGCAGTCGCCAGGGTCTTCCTGAAGGCAGGCACCGGCAACATCATCGTCAACGGCAAGCCCGTGGACGAATTCTTCTCCCGCGAAACCGGGCGCATGGTGGTTCGCCAGCCCCTGGTACTGACCGACAACCTGACCAGCTTCGACATCATGGTGAACGTGATGGGCGGCGGCGAGTCCGGACAGGCAGGCGCGGTTCGCCACGGCATCACCCGTGCGCTGATCGACTACAATGCCGAGCTCAAGCCCGAGCTCAAGAAGGCAGGTCTCGTGACCCGCGACGCACGCGAAGTGGAACGAAAGAAAGTCGGTCTGCACAAGGCGCGCAAACGCAAGCAATTCTCGAAGCGCTGATGCGCTTCCAGCGAAAAAGCCGCCTTGTGCGGCTTTTTTATTGCCCGCAAAAAAGCTATATTTGAATCCGAGCCAAGGAGAAGATCATGATCAGGGTAGGTATCGTAGGCGGAACAGGATATACGGGGGTGGAACTGCTGCGCCTTCTGGCATTGCATCCGGAAGTGAAACTTTCCGCGATCACATCGCGTTCCGAAGCCGGAATGCGGGTCTCCGAAATGTTCCCCAGCCTCCGGGGACGGGTGGATCTCGAATTCGTCACGCCGGATGCCGCGAATCTTGCCGAATGCGACGTGGTCTTTTTCGCCACTCCCAACGGCATCGCGATGAAGGAGGCGAAGGCGCTGCTGGATGCGGGCGTGAAGGTGATCGATCTCGCTGCGGATTTCAGGATTCGCGACGTGTCCGTTTGGGAAAAATGGTACGGGATGACCCATGCCTGTCCGGAGCTTCTTGCCAAAGCGGTTTACGGACTGCCAGAAGTGAACCGGCAGAAAATCGCGAGCGCATCGCTCGTCGCCAATCCCGGATGTTATCCCACTGCGGTGCAGCTCGGATTCCTTCCCCTCATCGAGGCGGGCGTGGTCGACGTCGGCCATCTCATCGCGGATGCGAAATCAGGCGTGAGCGGCGCGGGCAGGAAGGCCGAAGTCGCGACCCTTTTTCCGGAAGCTTCCGACAGCTTCAAGGCCTACGGGGTTCCTGGCCACAGGCATTTGCCGGAAATCCGCCAGGGATTGTCGAACGCGGCGAAAAGGGAGGTCGGACTCACATTCGTTCCGCATCTCACGCCGCTGATCCGCGGCATCCATGCGACGCTTTATGCGAAGCTCACTTCCGATATCGACCTGCAAAAGCTCTACGAGGATCGCTATCGGGATGAACCTTTCGTCGACGTGATGCCTCTTGGCAGCCATCCGGAGACCCGCAGCGTGCGGGGCGCCAATATCTGCAGGATCGCGGTGCACAGGCCGCAAGGCGGGGACACCGTCGTTGTGCTTTCCGTGATCGACAATCTGGTGAAGGGGGCTGCGGGCCAGGCGGTTCAGAACATGAACATCCTGTTCGGATTCAGGGAGACGCAGGGGCTCGAAATCGTGCCGCTGATGCCCTGAGTGTTACAATGGCCTGAAGCATATCAAACAAAGGGGAATCCAATGAATTTCTTCAGGGCCATGCTGGCCATGCTTCTGCTCGCCTCTTCCGTCGCGATGGCCACCCCTGCAACCGACCGTTCCATCGACGAGCTGCTCACCGTCACCGAGGCGAAATCCCTCGTAGACCGCATGCAGGGCCAGATCGGAGGGCTGATGAAGGGCTCGGTCGGGCAGGCCTTGAAGGGAAGGTCTCCGACCGCGAAGGAGCAGAAGGCGATCGACCACATGCTGGAAAGGACTTCCGCCCTCCTGAAGGCGAATCTTTCCTGGGAAAAGCTCGAGCCCATGTACGTTCGCCTTTACAAGGAAACCTTCTCCGAGGAAGAAGTCAAGGGAATGCTCGCCTTCTACAGAACTCCTTCAGGCCAGGCGGTCATCCACAAGATGCCGCTTCTGATGCAGAAAGTGATGCTGGAAACCAATACGATGATTCGTTCGATGTCTCCGGAAATGCAGAAGATCCAGCAGGATTTCGCTTCCGAAATGGGCGCCGCGAAGCAGTGATCAGCGCAGTTCCACCAGAACTTCGTATTCCTCGAAGAAGGCGAAGGACTGTTACATCCTGGCCTGATTCGGCCAGCGGTATTCCATCGCACGCAACCGCGGATTGTAGATCGCCGTGTACAGCGTGCCGAATCCCTGCGAATAATTCGAGGAAAAGAGCGGCCTGAATTCGAATGCGTTGACGAAGGATTCGATGCTGATCAAGGGATCGGTCAGCTTGCCGATCAGGAACTGCTGTCGTTCGAACGAGCGGGAGAACATGGCGTAATTGGTGATCTCGAAATCACCCTGGTGGTTGACCGCGAGCGCCTTGTAGGTGACGTTCGGCCTGGAAAAGGGAGTGAGCTCGACCGTTCTCACCTGGCCGAAGGCATCGAGCAGGGTGATGTTGTAGGCCATGTGCGCCGGGACCCGGCAAAGCACTTTCACCGCCTCGTCCACATCGGTGCAGAATTCCAGAACGTAGCGCAGGATGAGAGGGACGCCGAATCCCTCGGTGACGCAAGTCTTCCCGCCGAAAGCGAGGGAAACCGAAAGTCCGTGCTGGTTCATTCCGTCGAGCACTCCCCACAGGCAATCCGTTGCGGCGATGACTTCCTGATTGTGCCAGCGAGTCTTCATGATCCTGCCTTCGCAATACTCAGGCGCATAGTCGTAATTCCTCACCAGGGTCGGCGTATAACGGGTCCAGACCGCCTGCGAACAACCGGAAAGGTTTGGTGGCGGACAATAGAAGGTAAGCATTCGGGCATCGTTCTCGTCAGCGCCCGAAATGGCGACGAGATGTTTCCAGATCGGCACGAGCTCTGGCATGTGCCGTTCGAGTGCATCCACGCATTCCTGCAATCCAGGACGCTCCCTGTCCCTTGCAAACCAGCTCCGATAGGCGGGAAGCGCCGCATGGAAATGCTCCAGCCACTTCTTCCCCGGAAAGGTTTCCTCGACGGAATGGAATGATTTCATCACGATCTTCTTCCCCCGCTCTTGATGCCGGCCGGATGGTTGATGAATTCGACCAGGGATCGCTCTTCCTGACGGAGATTCCTGTATTCGAAGGATTCTTGCAGTGCGGAAATCCATTTCTCCCCATGCAGGTTCAGTCCGCCCTCTCCGTTTCCGATCACCCGGTTCAGGAACAGGATGGCGAGATCCGCCCCCTCATAGACATATTCCCCCGGCTCCATGATGCGAAGGAGATACGCTTCGTCCTCGCCGAGCGCGTCCCGACGATGCCAACCCGCTTTCCTGAAGACCATCCTGCCCGCATCGTCCATGGAATAGACCACGGATTGTGGAGCGGAAGTAACGATTTTCAGGGATTCGTCGGTGTATTTCAGGATCGCCTGAGAGGAGACTCCGGAGGCTCCGGCGTGAAGCACGGCCTCATTGAAGGCGTCCGCATCGATTTCCAGTTCAACTTCCCGGTCGAATTCGAGGAGGTGAAAAAGGAAAAGAGGGATGTTTTCCGTACAGAAATCGGAAAGATTGGTCATGGCGCTAATTCCGGTGATCCTGGAATTGAGTTCGCCAAGATATACTTCCCCGTCACCGCGATCGATGAGGAAATCCAGTTCGAAATATCCACGGTAGCCCCTTCGGTACAGCGCATCTCCCATCGCCCTGGTCTTTTCCAGCACGAGTCTGCGTATTTCCGGGGAGAAAGCGGATTCGTACAGTTCGTTTCCGCACCACCCCCCGGGATAGGGGGTCAGTTGCGGAACGCCGATGAGTTCTGTCATGAGCGGACCGACGAAAGTCCCCCAGCGCGTGGCGCAGGCCTCGATCGCGGTGCCGGTGCAGGAGATGCGGCGCATCACCTTGACCTTTTCCTCCTTCGCGATCCGGGATGCAGCCTCGTCGAAGTCCCCTCTGTCTGAAATGAAAAAGGTGGTTTTCCCGGAATCCCCATAAGCGGATTGCACTACCCAATCTCTTCCCAGACCGGAGGCGACTCTTTCGAGCTCCTCGAAACAGCCCACTTTGGCCAGCACGTTGGGAACGCTCTTCACCCCGGCCTGATTGCCGATTTCCGTGGTGACGATCTTGCTGTCCATCTCGTGCACCAGCCGGTGAGGGGGGAGCAGAATTTCGAGGCCCAGCCTTTCGCAGAGCGCTTCCACCTCCTCGTCGAAAAACAGGAAAATCGCCCGACCTTTGCGTTCTCCCTGGAGGGATGCGAATGGCCCGTTCTGCAGCAAATGCAGATCGATTTCCTGGATGCTGTCGAAAGCCTTCCTGGAAGGGACCGCATGCAGATGTGGATGTTTTCCGTCGAAGCTGTCGATCAGGGTGACGTTCTTCCAGCCTTTCACCCATTCGTGCATGCCCATCATGTTGAAGTTGCTAGCGCTGATGAAATAATGGGGAATTTCGTTCTGCGAGAAGTGATTGCGTATGTCCGACAGGGAGCGAAGAATTTTGGTCATTTCCGGTTTCCTTGTTCGAGATAATCCTTGCGGAACACCCTGAATCCCTTTTCGAAACTGAATCCGTGGATTTCCGGAATTCTGGCATGATGGAAATATTCGAGGATTTCGGGCGTGATGAACTGTCCGGGGACGAGTACCGGGAATCCCGGCGGATAAGGGGTGACGAAGCTTGCAGATACCTGCAATTCTCCCGCCCTGCCCGCTTCGAGCGCTTCCGGGGGCGGTAGATATTCCGTTGTATATTCTTCGGCGCCGAGGTAATGGGCGCTACGGATGTCGCAGGGTGGATCCTCGCCGCCTTCGAAGGGAAGGAATGCCGGGTGGAAGATTCTTTTCCGGGGAAGGGGCGGGAGCGATTCCCTGAAAATCGGCAGCTCGTGGTGCCTGCGCTCCATCCTGAATCTCGCTGCCAGTTCCATCAGCACCTGGAAAAGGTAATCCACCGTGGCCCGGGTTGCGCCGATGTTGACGAGAAACAGCACGGTGTTGCGCGAAGTCTTGTTGACCTGGATGTCGTAGCGGCTCATCAGGAGCTGGCGGAAATTATTCCCGTCGATGCCGCAGCCGCTCACGTCGAGGGTGATTCGGGTGGGGTCGACCACGAAATCGGAGTATCCCCATTCGGAGCACAATCCGGCCAGCCCCTCTCCTTCCCCCACAGGAGTCCTGAATCGCTCCGGCACCATTTCCAAGTCAGTCAGCAGTTCGAAGCAGGGTTTCAGGGATTCCTCCTCGCGTATCCTTCTCCTCAATTGCAGCGAAAGCAGGATCGCTTCCCTGACCCGGTAAAATCCCTCCAGGGAAGCCTGTCTGCGCGCGATGTCCATCGAGGAGACGATCTGGTAATTGGGAGAAGTGGACGTGTAGATGCGATAGGCCTCGACGAAACTCGCCCGATCGAAAAGATCGTCGGAGACATGGATCATCGATGCCTGGCGGAAAGCGGAGAGCGTCTTGTGGGTCGACTGCGTCGAATACACTCTGAGCTTCACGAGATCTGGATGCGGATAGAGTGGCCCATCCCATTTCTCTTCTTCCGGGTTGGCGTCGAATTCCTTTCGCCATTGCGAATGAAATTCCCGGTAGGCGGGATCTTGCATCCTTTGCCGGATCTTTTTCGAAGCGGACATCGCGGTCCGTCCGTAATAGAGGGGATGGAACCCGCAAAAGGCCGACCACGCCTCGTCCCAGTGGAAAATGACGTCTGGCTTGATGGCGAGGATTTCCATCATGAATTTTTCGCAGTGATAGATCAGCCCGTCGAAAGTGGAACTGGTGAGGGAAATTTGTCTGAGCTTCTCCAGGCGACCGCATTTTTTCAAATCGAGCATCACTTCCTTGATTCTGGCAAGCTCCACCCCTCCGTAGAGGTCGCGGGAAGGGATCGGCCATGTCTCCAGGAAAACTGGAAATGCGCCTGCCAGCATCACCGAATAGGGGATCGACTTGTGGCAGTCCGCGGAAATCAGCACGATGTCGCCCGGGCGGAGATTCGCCTGATTGACGATCTTGTTCGAGGTGGAAGTACCGTTGGTGACGAAAAAGGTGGAATCCGCCCCGAATGCTTCGGCCGCCTTCATGTGCGCCTGCAGGATCGCGCCGGTCGGATCGAGCAGAGAATCCAGTCCTCCCTGGGTAGAGGAGGTTTCTACCCGGAATACGCTTTCCCCGTAATAGTCGTACATGTCGCGGATCCACGGAGAATTTCTGACCGAGGCGCCGCGGGAAAGAGGCAGGGCATGGAAAACCCCTTTCGGTTGCCTTCCATAGGCCTGAAGCGCAGCGAAAAACGGGGTGCTGAAGCGGTTTCTCACGCCGTTCATGATCGCTTCGTGCAGATCCCGGAAAGGATTGACATGGAACAGCACCCTGTCGAAATGGTTGCGGACGGAAAAGGGCAGCTCGGATGCGGGCAGCTCGCTGATGAGGTAATGGTCGATTTCCGGTCGGATCGCGCGCATGGTCCTGCACAGATTGACTTCCACGCTTTCGGAATAATTCACCGGGAGCGTGTGGAGAAGCTGGGGGCGGGTGAAGCGCTCAAACAGAGGCGCCGAAGTTTCGGTGCCGGGCGGGACATGGTGCAGATGGATGCAGGCCTGGATGTCCGTATTGGCGAGCACTGCGGTGAGCGCATCCTCGGCCGAATCGACCAGGACGATGTCGTAGATGAATTCGTCATGCGGGGATTTGAAGGTCGCGAGATGCTGGCGATAGAGCAACTCGTATTCGTCAGGACAGGGATGGACGATCAGCACCTCGAAATAGGGCCTGGGCTTGTGGATGGACAGCGCTTCCATGTTCCCTGATTCGTGCAGCATCGGGCGGTCCAGCCATTCCAGATTGGTCATGAAGGGACTGAAGGCCTGGAAGCGGTAGCGATCCTGCATCATGTAATGCCGGCAATTGTTCACGAGCTGTGCGATCAGCGTGTACTGCATCTCATCGAGGTAATGCGTAAGCCGCCACAGCACGCCTCTTCCGGGAAAAGTCCAGAACCTGTCGACAGCATAAAGTTCTTTGAGCGAACGGGAGAAGTCTTCGAGATCGAAGGCGGAGGCATTGGCCGATGCCTCGAGGGATTCCCACAGTTCGTCGCGCCGCTGCCTGAGATCGAATCGATTCATTTTCCGTTCATTCCGGAAAGAAAGGAGGCGGCTTCAGCCTGATCCGGATAACGGACGAGCACAGCGCGATAGGCCGCGGCTGCCTCAGCGTTATGCCCCTGCCATGCATGGGCCCTGGCGAGGTAAAGGAAGGCGGTCGCATCCGAAGGATAGTGATTGGCCAGGGAGGAAGCGGCCTGCTCCATGCCGGGCCAGTTACGCTCCCCTTCCAGGGCCTGGGAAAGCCTCAACAGGGCGGTGTAATGGTTGGGAGAAATCGCGAGCGCATCCTTCGAAACCTGTTCGGCTGCCCTCCAGCGCTTTTGCGCAAGGAGGGGAAGGGTTTCGCCCAGAAGCGCGTCGATGGAGTGGGGGTTTCTCTCCACCGCGTAGCGGTATTCCCGGATCGATTCATTGTAGCTTCCTGTCAGGTAATACAGCCAGCCGCGGCGCAGCGTCTTGAGTTCGGCATCCGGCCCGTTGGCCGGAACCGGAGCGATCGCGCCGAGAGCGTCCGCATATTTGCCTTCCCTTTCCAGACGATAGGAATTCTGCCAGTCTTCTACCCCTGCGAAAGCGGTTCCCGACATCATGACGAGGACCAGAACTGCGGCCTTGAGTCTTCCGTGCATCATTTTCTCCTTTATCAGTCGAAAGAAAGGTCGACATAGCCGACATTGAGCCTGTAATCGTTGGCGATCTGGGTGTTGGTGTAGCGCATCTGCCCTGCAAGTGCGAACAGTTTCGCGTCTCTGGAGATCTTCCAGCCGAGGCCAACCGTTTCCCCGCCCCGCTGCAGGTCGGCGAGATTTGCGACCGACATGGCGTCCATGTCCACAGCATAAATCTTCTCGCCCAGAGAAATCCCGAGCGAGACAGAGGATGGCTTGAGCGGGGAACCCGCTGCGAAATAGTGAGTCCATTTCGCATCCGCCCCGGTGGTGGCGGATTTTCCTTCGGCACGCAGGGGATTGAGGCCGCGGATCAGGAATGCGCGAAACTGGATCCAGTCGTTGCCGCCGTTCAGGCCGAATCCGGCGGTCGGTGTGTATTGCTGGACAGTGAGCGCATTCTGGTAGCCGGAGCGGGCGTACCCGAGGTCTGCATACAGCATGCCGTCGTTCGAAAGCCAGGAAACCTGCGGGGCGATGGTGGTGACTCCGCCGGTTTGTCCGACAAAGTCGTTGTTGTTGAGGCGGTATCCGTCCAGACGAAAGCTCAGTCTGCCATGGCCTGAATCCAGATAGCGGTTGAAGTGTCCGGACAGCAGCCAGTTGTCCTGATCGATTGTCGGCGCGGTCTTCATTGCGACAAGGGTTCGGCTGTAGCCGGCGGTGATTGCTCCCTGGTCGAGATAGCTCGCTGAGACCTTGATTCCCCTGTCCGTGAGAGAGCTTCTCTCAATCGAACCGCTGTAGGTTCCCTGGGTCAGGCTCGGGTTCGCGTCGAAGAGCCATGAGGAAGCTTCCGCCTTTCCCATGCTCATGAGGGTCAGCAGGAGCGGACCGGCAAGTTTCATTTTCATTGCAATTTTCCTGGTAAGTTGGACATTCTGATTTCCTCTTCCCAAGATGGCACGCCGACATCTGCGAGCTGGAAGAGGCTGGTTGCCTGCATGGCGTAGCGATTTCCCCCCGATTCGGCGCCGACGAAGGTGCAACCTTTCTGGGGGAGGATGAGCGCCTCGGTCTTCGCGCCGATTCCGGAATGCCTTTGCCTGTGCTCCGCAATCTGGCGCCATCCCTGGGACTCGTCGTCCCATTTTCGGAGGTGACGGCTTTCGATGAAGGTCATCCATGGCCAGATCAGGCAGGCAAGGAATTTCGCAAGCCGGATTGGCAGGAGTCTCGCCGGAGTCGCGCGGTCCTCCCAGCGCTCGATCTGGAAGGATGCGGGAGAGTAGGCGCAGGCGAGGAGCCAGAGGTCGAGGAAAAGGTCGGATTTCTCGTTCCTCTCGTAGCAGGAAAACACCGCCCAGGTCGATTCCGCCACCGAGCGCCCCCCTTCGCTCGAGACCAGGACCATCCTGCCGAGATCGTCCACCATGCAAAAGAGCGACCAATCCCCAACGGGTTCGCCGTTCCGGCTCACCCTGTAGCGGATTCCCCTTCCTGCGAATAGATGGAAGGGTCTGACCTCCCCGGAAATCGCAGCGGAAATCCTCGCAGATTGAACAGGCACGACGGAAAGCTCGTAGCGTGGTGGCTTTCCATTTTCCGAGATCAGCACGCTCGCCAGATGGAAGGGGGAAGTCGGCGCACCAATCATTTCCCCTTCCTGGAGATGGAGATGAAGATGGGGTTGCGGTGATCGGCCGGAATTTCCGCAATGACCGATGAAGTCCCCTGGCTTCACCCAGGACCCGGGCGCCGGGACGATGGACCATGGCCTGAGATGGGCGAGCAAGACATGCTTTCCTCCGGGCACGCGCAGCAGGATATGGTTTCCCCAGTTCGCATCCATATTGACCTTGCCGGGTTCATTGTCCGGAACGTCGTTCACCACGCGCCAAACCTGGCCGTAACAGGGCGAATAGACCGGCTGGTTGTAGCAGTGAAAATCCTCCAGCCTGTTCCCTTTGCCAGAAAAACTGAGCCCATCCTTCAGCAGGACAAAATCAAGCGCATGGCGCCACGGTCCGCGATGGGTGTGCTGACCGGAGAATCCCTGGGAGACCGTCCATTCACCGGAAAATGGCACGGCAAGGGCGACACTTCCAGCCTCGCAAAGGCGGGCGAGGCTGAGTTGCGCCCGCTCCAGCGAGCGTTCCGGAAAATCGGGGAGGAGAAGATTGAAACTGGCCGACATCCTGTTGTTGCGCAAAACTGCATACAGCACGATCCAGGAAGAGATCACGAAAGGGGAGGAAAAAGGCAGGAGATGGGCGAAATCCAGGATCCTGCCGAAGGATAAGGAGAGCCAGGCCGCGAAGAGCGCCGCGAGCACGGCCAGCGCAGCGGTTCGCAGGGACGGAGAGGAAAGGAGCCCCCCCACCAGGATCGAAGCGAGGATGGCATTGCTGTCCCATGCGGTGGGGGCGAGGTGCTCCGGTGCGGCCCCCAGGAAACTCAGCCAGATGGAGGCGGCGGCATATCCCGCGATCGCGAGGAAGATGTAATACCTTGAGAAATAGGTAATCACCGCGATCACCAGGATTCCGTATGCAGGATTGGATATGAAGTAGAGGTTACCCAGCGCGGCGAGGAAATGATCGGCTTTCATGCCGAAAAGCTCAGGCGGGGCATGATAGGGGTTCGCCTGCAGGGAAGACAGGCTGCTCCCCGCTGCCAGGGTCAACATGGAAACGATTGTGAAAGGAAGACTCAGGACGGGAAGCCGGACGAGCGAAGCGGCGAGGCGGCCGAGCACCACGGTGAGCCATCCTGAAAATATCCCGCCGAGCAGGGAAATCGCTGCCGTGCCGTATCCTGCAACCCAGACATGCCCGACGAAAAGGCCGACCAGCAGGCCGTTGAAAACGCAGACAGGCCTTTCCGCCTCGTCAGCGCCGGCGATTTCCCCGGCATACCATGCGCAGATCGCAGCGAACAGTCCCGAAAATCCGGATCCGGGATCGAGAAAGGTCAACAGAGCCAGCGGAATTCCTGCTTTCCGGGACGGAAGGAGCGCCACCCATGCGTATCCGCGCTGGAGTTCTTCGAAAAGCCTTTCGGGGTGATGCTTCAGGATCTTCATCGTGTTGTTTTTCCGTCGCACTTTCGTGAAAATACTATCCGCGATGGGGGAATTACGCGATTACGATTTTGTAATTGTCAGATCCGTTCTTTCGGCGTAGCGTATCCATCGGAGAGACTGGAATTTTGTCGCTAAATGAAGATATTGCTGGTCGAAGACGAACAGAGGATCGCCGACTTCGTGTGCGCGGGATTTCGCGAACGGGGAATTGCGGTCATCCATTGCGGCGACGGAAACGAGGGTTACCTGCTCGCAGCAGGAGGAGGATATGATGCAATCGTGCTCGACATCATGCTTCCGGGAAGGGACGGTCTTTCCATCCTTTCCGGCCTGAGACGGTGCGGGAACCACACCCCGGTGATTCTGCTCACCGCGCGCAACGAGCTGGATGACCGGGTGGATGGGCTCAATCTTGGCGCAGACGATTATCTCGCCAAGCCGTTTTTCGTGGAGGAATTGATCGCAAGGATTCATGCCATGCTGCGGAGGGTTTCAGGGGAGCGGCAGAACCTGCTTTGCGTGGGTGAACTGAGGCTCGACAGGATCAGCCGCGAGGCTTCCTGGGCGGGACAATCGGTGGATCTGACCGGAAGGGAATTCAATCTGATCGAATACCTGATGCGTTCCCCCGGAAGGGTATTCACCCGAACCCAGATCCTGGAACATGTCTGGGGATACGATTTCGATCCCAGCACCAATCTGGTCGACGTCTGCATCCAGCGGATCCGCAGAAAGATCGCCGGCATTTCCAGTTGCGAAACATCTCCGATCGAGAGCGTTCGCGGCGTGGGCTACCGTTATCACGATCCGGACAAGGAACATTGAAGTCGGGATCCTTCCGCATCCGGCTCGCCCTGCTCGCAGCCGCGCTTTCCGGGGCCGTTCTGGCCGGATTCGGCGCATACGCATGGTGGGTGGTCCACGACATCAAGGTCGCGGACATCGACTCCGACCTGATCTCGAGCGCGGAGCGGGAATCGATGCGCTTCCTGCCCCCTCCGGAATGGGCCCGGTTCGCGGAAAACGTCCTGCCCCGCTCGCTCGGAATTCGCGAGCCCGCCCATGTCCTGCTGCTGGTGGAAAATCGTTTCGGCGAGATTGTTTTTGAATCAGGGAATTGGCCTGCCGGGATCGATTCTTCGAAGCTTCCCTGGCCGAAAGCGAAGCTTCCTCCATGGCCTCCGGATTTTTCCAGGCCTCCTCCCAGGATCCCGCCGGCAACCGCGAAATATGAGGCGAGCGCGAACGGCACCACCTGGAGATTCGGGCTAGCCGCAACCCCTCATTCCCGGATCGCGATCGCGGTCGGCATGGACGAAATGAGGTTGGGAATGGACAGGGTGAGGAACGGATTTTTGCTGGCCGCCCCGGCTGCGCTCGCCTTCCTCGCCTTGGGCGCCTGGTTTCTCTCGGGAAGGGCGCTCAAGCCAGTGCGGGAACTCGGTCAATCGATCCGCGGGATTTCGGCCCAGAAGCTCGATCAGAGGCTTCCCGTGATCCGGGACCGGGAATTCGCTGTGCTCGCTGAAGGAATCAACGAGATGCTGGAGCGGCTGGAGAAGAGCTTCACCCAGGCTTCGCGCTTTTCGGCGGACGCTTCCCACGAATTGAAGACGCCACTCACCATTTTGCAGGGGCAGATCGAGCGGGCAATCTCCCAGGTTGAGGCGGGCTCCCCCATGCAGGCGATGCTGGGCAGCATCCTGGACGAGGCCAGACGCTTATCCTCCATTTCGCGCAAGCTGCTGCTGCTTTCCCAGGCGGATGCGGGCAGGCTGCGCCTTCAGCTTACGCCATTCGATCTTTCCCGTGAGGTTGAGGAGCTTGTCGAGGACACCAGGATGATGGCTCCTGCGCTCCTGGTCTCCGTGAAACTGCCGGAAGGAATCACGATCCGGGCAGATGCCGATCTGATGCGCCAGCTCCTCGTCAATCTTGTTTCCAACGCGGTGAAATACAATCTGCAAAACGGATGGATCCGGATCGGACTGGAAAGAACGGAGCAAGTCGTCCAGGTCGAGATATCCAATTCCTCATCCGGCATCGCGCCGGAATCCAGGGAAAAGATCTTCGAGCGCTTCTATCGCACGGATGCGTCCCGCAGTCGCAACGTGGACGGGGTGGGGCTCGGGCTGAGTCTCGCCCGCGAGATCGCAAGAGCCCATGGCGGGGATCTCGTCCTCCTGGATTCCCCGCGAGGCGAAGTATCCTTTCGCCTCTCGCTGCCCTGTTGAAATTCACGAAATCAGCGGCAACTCCGTCAGGATGGATGTCGCCTTTTCGGAATTTTAGAGGTGAAATCACTAGCAGGAAGGACTGTTCGCTCGCCAGCAGCGAACGTTATACTCATTTGAGGGCAGACTTGCTAAAAAACCAGGATAGGATAAACTGTTATTAACCCTGACAATACACATTTTCCTCAACAATGGCTATTTTTGTGGTATCAGCGCTAGACGCTGCGCCGGAGGGAATTTCGGCCAAAATCAAAGAGAATCTGCCGCAAGCCCATTCCATCGAAATTAAGAAAGGGGAATGGCTGGTATCATTTCAAGGGTCATCTCAAGATCTGTCGAACCTGCTGGACATTACTAACGGCGAGCTAGGGACGGCAACCGTCTTTGCCGTAAGAAGTTATTATGGATATGCGCCGAGGAATATATGGGATTGGCTGAGCGCTAACTGGGATCCTGCAAATGGATAATCCTGAAAACCCATCTACCCCTAAGTTCGATAATGTTGCACCCCACCCTTACAAGGAGTTTATCGACCAAGAGGTAATGCGGAGAGGTGGTAGTGGAGAACCCCCGATGGAATATGATGGACGCATTAGTCGCCTTGAGAGGGATGTCGCTGTTTTAAAGGGCGATGTATCTGTATTGCGTTCGGATGTTAGTGAAATCAAAGCATCCGTTCCATTTCTGGCAACTAAAACGGAAGCATCCGAGATGAAAGCCAGCTTGATTCAGTGGATAATTGGAACAGCTATCGCTTTAGGTGCGACTGCCATCACGGTTATGGCTTTTGTACTAAATAACGCAACGCCGAAAGTTGCTGCGCCGCAACAACCTATCATTATTAATGTTCCGGGTGTTGGAGGGACTGCAGCTTCGTTCCCAAGCCATAAGCAATAATACGCCATATAACCTCAACTTGGTGTTTTGGGCGGGTCTCACGTACAACATTTTCCATGAATACCGGTTCCTG
>JABEVD010000146.1 GCA_013044025.1 Burkholderiales bacterium | reverse complement strand
ATTAGAAATGATCCCGTTGGGGATATAGTAGCCGACTATGGAGAGTATGACACAAAGATTGAATCTCTTGCACAGCTTAGAATGCTTCGCACGTTCAGGTCAGAGTTTGCTATGCTAAGCCTTGGAAGAGCTTACACAGACAGGTGTATAAAGCGCGGCGGATCATGGATCAGTGGTATTCATCTTTTCTGGTGGATCAAGCGGCGAATGCTGGACCTGGAGATCTATGAACCGACGCCTTCCGATTTCAGATATTCAGCGGCCGGTAGTTTGGCTCGACAGGTTGATTTGGCAGAATGGTCGTTATTGATGCTTCGACTGACGTTCATTTCCGACATCGGCGTTCATTCTCGTGGAAGTTCTGAGTCAGTGGAATCCTTGAAGGAGATCGCAGAGCAGGCTGCTTTTGATACGGAAATACCAAACAAAAGGAAACTAATCGCGTGGATTAAAAAGAAGGGAAACCTGTACCTTGAGGATGCAATGCCGGAAAGTCGATATCGGGCAATCACTGCAAGATTGAAGGATTCATCAGAAACACAACAGGAATTTTGATTCGGCCGCTCGCGCCGGTTGGCGCCTGCGTTGCGGCTGCAAAACTTCGAAAATGCATCGAAATCAGGCATGGTGAATGACACAGGCAGCAAAAGGAGCCATTTGACATGAGATTGCCCGCATACGAAACACCGCGACAGGATCCATTGAAACCGGTTTTTCTGCAGCGTCGCTCCCAGTCATGAGCCCACACAAGGTCGACCGCGCCAAGGTAAGGAAGCTCACCGACTTGCCGAACGTCGGAAAAGCCACCGCTGACGATCTTCGCTTGCTCGGCATCCACTCGCCCGAGCAGCTTTCCGGAGAATGCCCATTGGAAATGTATGAACGCCTTTGCAAAGCGACAGGGCATCGCCACGATCCTTGCGTCATCGACGTATTCATGTCCGTCATTCACTTCATGAAAGGCGAACCACCTCGTCCCTGGTGGGAATTCACGGAGACTCGAAAACACATCCTTGCCGCAGGCGCTTCGAAATGAAGTCTGGTTACAACCTCGTCCACGTTCCACCCGCCTGATGAATCTTTCAAGCCAATTTTTCCGATTTACCGCTGTGGGCGCCACGGGAACGTTGGTCCAGTACACCATGCTCTGGCTTGGGGTCGAGAGTCTCGGGATGCCGGCCGCAATCGCATCCGGCGTTGGCTATGCTTTGGGATCGGTCGTAAATTATTTGCTCAACTACCTCTTCACGTTCAAGAGCGCCAAATCACATACTGAGGCCGCATCCAGATACTACGCTGTCCTTGGTATCGGCTGGTTCATCAACACAGGCCTCATTTGGCTCCTGGTTCAGCACTGGCACCAGAATTATTGGCTCGCTCAACTCCTGGTCAGCGGAATTGGCTTGATGTGGAATTTCACGGGAAGTAGATTATGGGCATTCAAACCTGCGGTCTGAACCGGCGCCAGACACGGTCCCTGCGCATCGCGGGAAACCTTCTGGACACGACGCCCAGCAAACCGATCAGGCTGATGCCGAACAGGTCCAGCGAATCCGGCTCCGGAACGGAGGCGCCCTGCGCGCTGGTCGATGCGCTCACGAGATTCGGCACGGCATTCAAAGGCGCCATGTGCAGCTCGCCGCTCGTGCTGATTGCATCGGCAAAAACGAACCCGTTGATCGCGGTGGTGTCGCTGACCGTGGCTTGCGGCGCCAGGATCGAAGCGTTCCAACTGCCAAGCGAAACATTCAACGCATTGTAGAAATTGAAAAGGGTATAGCCGGTGGCAGCGCTCTGGTTGAAATTTCCGCCGTAGGCGAAATTTCCGGAAGCATCCACGTTGACGACCACCAGAGCGGCCCCATTGGGATTGATGGAGAAACTGCTCGCGCCATCCAGCGCTGCGCCGGTGATATTTATGACGCCCACATTCACTCCGCCGATAGCGACGGTGGTGTTCGGGCTGAGAATCGCGTTGTTCATCGGCAGGGAAGTGACCGTCGTGCCCGCCATTCCCTGAAATGCGCTCGAGAGGGAAAGCAAGGGCTGAACCAGGGCCGAAACCGGGTCAGGAAAAGTGTAACCGGATACCGCGAGAGCAACCCCGGACAAGCCACCTCCTGCCGTACCGCCCGCATATACGGTCTGCCGATTTGCATTCAGCAGCGAGACATTGCCATATGCATTCGCATCGCCATAGCCTGCGAACACCGGCGCCAGGGCACTCCCATTGATATTGACCTGCGCGCCGCTCAGATTGCCGCCCGCGACGACCGGACCTTGCGTCTCGCTGTTTCCGACGCTCAGGTTGCCGATGGTGACCGCATTGAAGTTGCTCATGATCTGCGCCGCGGTGAAGGGCGCAGCCCCCGCCATAGGAACCGTCCCTGCCAGAACGGCTGCCAGCACCGCGCGCGCTGCAAGCAGATTCATCGCAAAAACCCTCCCATTGCCGACATAAACTCAACGTAGGATAGCACATTCGAGAAATGGCGACAATCTCGACCCGATCTCCGGCAGGCCAAAAATCGGGCGCGGGCGCACCGGATCGACCATTCTCAATCCGGCTCGCCTTGCAGAAGGAACGATCAGCGGGCGTGGTGCGACTTGCTTACGATCTGCTCGATGGGATATTCGGACAGCGTGACGATGGTCGATTCGTAATTGTGCCTGACCAGGAATCTGGCCGCTTCGTCGATGCTGGAAAATTCGAGCGGGGTGCGATCGTGCTTCGATTTCACCAGAAAGCCATGATCGCCGTAAATATTGGTGAACAGGATCACCCATCCGCTCGGCAGATGGAATATTTCGGGAAATTTCATCATACCGTCGTATTTCTTGAGATCGGACTCGATCCAGGTCTCTTCCATGCATTTCCCCCTTGAGTTTTCTTCAGGCGCTGCCGCCAGGATGCCCGTCATCCTACAGGCTTCCGGGCCGAATTCCAACTGCACCCGGCATTCCGGCAGGACTCGGACGACCGTACGTGAAACTCAGCAGCGACGGCTCGTGAGGATCAATTCCGCGATTTCGCGATCCTGCGGCCAGGTCACCTTGAAATTGGAAGGGCTTCCCTGAACCAGGCGCGGGAAAAATCCAAGCGCCTCCACCGCGCCCGCCTCGTCGGTCTGCTCCTTCGGCGCCTTCGACAATGCATCCTGCAGCATTCCATGGCGGAACATCTGCGGCGTCTGCGCCTGCCAGAGATGGGATCTGGGTACCGTTTCCAGCACCCTGCCGCGCCCGTCTTCCCGTTTCAAGGTGTCGGCAACGGGCAGCGCGAGCAATCCCCCCACATCCTCCCCGCTCACTTCGTCCATCAGCCTGGAGAGCGAATCGTGGTCGATGCAGGGTCTTGCCGCATCATGCACCAATACCCAGTCGCGGGAATCCGCATCGATCTCCTTCAGTCCGTTCATCACGCTGAGCGCGCGCGTCTCCCCGCCCACCTTCAGAGGATAAAGCCTTTCACCGAATTCGCTCCAGTCATACCCATCCCAATGGGCGTCCGATGGCGAGAGCACCACATACACCCGCTCGATCCGGGAACAGGAGCATAATGCGCCGATCGCGTGATGGATCATCGGCTTTCCTGCGAGAAGCCCATACTGCTTGGGGATCTCCGTCCCCATCCTGGAGCCGGTGCCCGCAGCGGGCACCAGCGCGATGTATCTACTCATTTTCCGTTTCCAGCAAAGTCTCGAATTCCTCCGGCGGAAGGGGCTTCGAGAAAAGATATCCCTGCGCGTAATCGCAGCCCGCCGCCGCGAGCAGATTCTTCTGCTGCTCCGTTTCCACCCCTTCGGCGACCACTTTCAGTCCGAGCTTGTGCGCCATGACGATGATCGCTTCGGATAGCGCCATGTCGCTCGGATCGGTGGCAAGGTCGCGCACGAAGGAGCGGTCGATCTTGAGGTAATCGATGTCGAATTTCTTGAGATAGGAAAGAGAGGAATAACCTGTCCCGAAATCGTCGATCGCGACCGAGATGCCGGAATCGCGGAACCTCAGCAGCTTGTCGGTGACGCTCGAATCCGCATCGAGCAACACCCCCTCGGTGATTTCCACCACGAAATGCCTGCCGGAGAGGCCCAGTGTATCGAGGTGTTCCATCCATTTTCCGATGAAATCCGCTTCGCTCAAAAACTGCACCGGAGAACCGTTCACGCTCACCTGGAAGGAATCGCGCCTTTCGATCCATCTCGCCATCCAGCGGGCGGATTCTCGGAACACCCAGTCGCCGATTTCATGGATGAGCCCGGTTTCCTCTGCAAGCGGAATGAATTCCATCGGGCTCACCATCCCCCGTTCCGGATGCATCCAGCGCAGCAGCGCTTCGGCCTTGACGACGCGCCCCGTGGAAAGATCGACGATGGGCTGGAAATGCCCCCTGAACTGCCCTGCGGAAATCGCGCTCCTCAGGTCGTTCAGGATCCTGAGCCGCTGCTGCGCCTGCTCCTGCATCGAGATGGTGAAATGGCTGAAGCGGTTCCGCCCGGAATTCTTCGCGACATACATCGCCTGATCCGCGTTGCGGATGAGCTGCTGCACGTCCAGCGCATCGTTGGGATAGAAAGTGATGCCGATGCTCGCGGTGACATACGCCAGTTCCGGCCCGAGCCGGAAAGGCTCGGAAAGCCTGGCGAGGATGTTCTGGGAAATCTTCCCGACGCTCGAAGCGTCCTGCAACTCGGAGAGGATGACGGTGAATTCGTCTCCACCGAGGCGCGCGACCGTGTCCGATTCGCGTACGCAGGAGACGATGCGGTCCGCCGCCTCCACCAGCAGCACGTCCCCGGCCTCGTGCCCGAGCGTATCGTTCACTTCCTTGAAGCGGTCCAGATCGATGAAAAGCAGCGCAAGGAGCTGCCCGGCGCGGTGCGATTTCTTGATTTCCTGCTCGAGCCTGTCGTAAAACATGCGGCGGTTGGGCAGATCCGTGAGCAGATCGAAATTCGCCTGCTTCCAGATGAGTTCGTCCGTCCTCACCTTGTCGGTGATGTCCGAAAACAGGGCGACGTGGCGATGCACGGAACCGTCCTGGTTGAAAATGGTGTTGATGGTGAGCCATTCCGGAAAGATTTCCCCATTCCTGCGCCGGTTCCAGACTTCTCCCTGCCACATCCCGGTGGTCTCGATTTCCCGCCACATCACCCGGTAGAAATCCGCATCGTGCCTGCCAGACTTCAGCAGGCTCGGCCCCTTCCCGGAAACCTCGTGCATGGAATAGCCGGTGATCGCGGAAAAGGCAGGATTGATGGCGATGATGCGATTCTCCTCGTCGGTCACCATGATCGCTTCGCTGGAATTGCTGTAGACCATGGAGGCGAGCTGCAACTCTTCCTCGAACTGCTTCCTCTCCAGGCTGATTCCGACCAGATTCGCAATATTCTCGATCAAGGCGATGTCCGAAGCACCGGGAGCGCCCGGGGTGCGCTGGTAGATCGCGAAGGTGCCGAGCACCCTGCCTGAAGAGGCGCGGATCGGCTCGGACCAGCAGGATGCGAGATTCGCCTGCTGCGCGAGATGCCGGTAATCGTCCCAGAAAGGATGGGTTCCGATGTCTTCCACGATGACCCGCTCTCCACGGTATGCCGCAGTGCCGCAACTGCCTCGCCCGTCGCCGATCTCCGCCCCGTCGATCGCACGGCTGTAGAAATCCGGCAGGCTCGGCGAGGAACAGGTCTTCAGATGCCTTCCCTCCTTGTCGAGCAGCAGGATGGTACAGAGCATGTCCGGGTTTTCGGTTTCCACGGAATGCACCACGAGATCCATGATTTCCTGGAGCGGCGCGCCTTTGGCGAGCAGCTCCAGGGTGCGGGCGCGCAGGCGTTCGCGGGCCTCGACCTTCCTTCTTTCCGTGACATCCTCGACGAGGGCGACCATGTAGTCCACCGAACCGTCCTCCTTGCGGATCGCGCGAACGGCGACATGGGAATGCACGATCCCTCCGCCCTTTTTCAGGAAGCCCTTGTCCATCTCATATTCGTCGATCTCCCCCTTCATCACGCGCTCGAAAAGCGCATCGTTTTCCGGAAGATCCTCCGGGCTGGTGAGTTCCTTCCAGGTCATCTTCACCAGTTCATCCCGCTGATAGCCGAGCATGGAGCAAAGCGCATCGTTCACCTCGATCCATCCCTTCTCCGTGCCGGTCGCGGCCATTCCGACCATGGAGCGCTCGAAATAGGCCCGGAAATGACGCTCGCTGCGCAACAGTTCCGCCTGCGCCCTTCTCCTCTCCTCCTCCCGGTCGAAACTGTCGAGGGCGAAGGAAATGTCCTTGGCCATTTCGTCGAGCAGCCCGACCGTTTCACTGTCGAATGCGCCGGACACTTCGTGGTAGACGGTGAGGACGGCGACCGGGATGGAACCCCGGCAGATCGGGAAAGTGCCGCTCGATCCCCAACCGAAACTCAGCGCCCGCTCCTGCCAGGGCCTCGTCATCCGATCGCTGCGGAAATCGAAGGCGATGACGTTGCGGTTCTCCCGGTAAGCGATCGCGGTGGGGCCACGGCCTTCGGGCAGGTCTGGATCGGTCGAAATATGGATCCCGTCGAGATATTCGGTTCCGCTTCCATATCTGCAGATCGGGACGATTCTGCCTTCCTCTGCACGCCCGATCCAGGCCATGTTGACGCCGCCGAAATCGACCGCGATGCTGCAGACCAGAGGAAAAAGGGAGGTTTCGTCCTCCATGCGCACGATCGCCTGGTTGATTTCGCTCAATGCGCGATAAAGCCGGGTGAGCCGGTCGATGCGGGCAGCCGAAGCGATGCGGGCTGAAATGTCGGTCATGCTTGCCCGGATCAGCCTGCGGTTCGAAGAGGGCAGACGGATGATGCGCACTTCGCAGATCACATCCCTGCCCGCCGCGTTGCGGAACACCCGTTCGAAAATCACCTGCTCCCCGGACAGGGCGCGCATCATGTTGACTTTACGACTCTCCTCGACAGGAAGGCCGTCCGGCTGGCCTTGCGCCAGGAAGTCGAAAGGGGAATGTTTGAGCAATTCCTCCTTCGAACAGGCGAAAAGCTTCTCTGCATTGGCATTGACGTCGACGAAGCGGTCGAGATCGACATCCAGCACGGTGATGGCTTCCGGCGCCATTTCGAACAGCACCCTTGCTTTCTCCTCGCTCTCCCGCAACGCCTCTTGCGCCCTTTTCCTCTCCTCGATCTCCCGCCTCATCCCGGAGAGCATCCCGACATGACGCGAAAAGGCATGGCGGATTGCGAGCCCGTAGGCGAAGAGCCGCAGAATGTGCCAGAGCCACCATTGCGCATCCCAGAGCCGGGAGAGCGGAAACAGCAGGGAAGCCCAGCCCAGGATCGCGAACAGGGCGAAGAACAGGAAATTTTCCTCCTCCTGCGCATTCCTGAAGAAAAATGCGGCCGTGACCAGGGAGAGGATCCCCGCGGCAACATTGATGAAATCCAGCGGCTTCAGGAAGTTCCCTTGCGCATCGAATGCGGGAAGCATTCCCGTGTGGATCAGGAAAATCATGCCGATGGATACGGAAAGCACCGCGACTGCGACCGCGATCATCGGCGCGACCAGTCTCTTCGGCCATCCCGCCCAGACGAGCGCAGAAAGGAAGCCTCCGCAGGCGACAGCCAGGGTGTGCAGCCAGATGAAATCGGATTCGGAAGCGTTCGACACCGCATGGAATCCGTCCAGGATGCCCATGGAAAGGAATCCGAGCGCGACCGGATAGAAATGGGCGGGGCGTTCTCCATGATCGCAATGGATGACGAGCACGGTGGCGAAGAAGATCGCTGCGAATGCGCAGAGGATCTCCATCATGGAGTGCAGCGGCACATCCTCGAAACGAGGAAGATGCAGCATGGGAATGAAGATCGATGCGGCCAGAAAAACCGACATCAGAACCGAGAATCCCCGTATCGATCGAGAAACTTCCATGGATCGGGATTGACCTCACAGCCCGGGCGAGCTGACAATTATCGTATTCAATGCTTGGAGCTTAAGCGTTTTTCCGAACATTCTCAAGTTACATGACGAAACTTTCCGGAATTCAGGAATTTATTCCTGAAAGTGCAGTCTAAAATAACTGTTTGAGGAGACCGAACATGCAGAGAATCCGACCGGCCGCCTGCGCCGGAACCTTCTATCCGGGCGAAGCGAATGCGCTCAAAACAATGCTCTCGACCATGCTGGAAGATGCGGAGGATTCACCCGTCGAAGCCGAAGCGCTGATCGTGCCCCATGCCGGATTCATTTATTCCGGCGCAGTGGCTGCGAGCGCCTATGCGCGCATCTCGGGCTTCGAGAAAGTGGTCCTGCTCGGACCCGCGCACAGGATTCCGTTCATGGGGATCGCCTATCCGGAATCCGATGCTTTCGAGACGCCTTGCGGCAGGGTGAAAATCGCTCCTCTGGCCGAACTCGGGGAAATCCCGGGGCTCATGAAGAGCGAACTCGCCCATGCCTACGAACATTCCCTGGAAGTGCAACTCCCATTCCTCCAGGCAGTGCTCGGAGAATTCACCCTGATCCCGCTCCTCGTAGGAGGGGCGGGCGCCATTCAGGTGTCCGCGATCATCGAACGCTTCCTGGGGGAACCGGGCACGCTGGTGGTGGTGAGTTCCGATCTGTCGCACTTCCATTCCTACGAGGAGGCGAGGCGGATCGACTCCGCGACCGCCTCTTCCATCCTGTCCCTCGAACCTGGAATCGATCACGAGCGGGCCTGCGGCGCGATTCCCGTGAACGCGCTGCTGCATGCCTGCAGAAAGCGCGGCCTCGCCCCGCATCTGCTCGACATGAAGAATTCCGGTGACACCGCAGGCGACAGAAACCGCGTCGTGGGCTACGCTTCCTTTTCCTTTTCGAGGAGAAACTGATGCCGGGAAGCATCCTGCCGCAAATCGCGAGAGCCTCGATTTCGAACCGGCTCGGATTCGCGCATCCTGAACCCGCATTCCCGCCGGAATTTCTCGAACCGGGCGCGACTTTCGTCACGCTTTCCCTGGAAGGGATGCTCCGCGGCTGCATCGGCAGCCTCGCAGCGCACCGCCCCATCGTCGAGGATACCCGGCAAAACGCGCTGGCGGCCGCATTCGGCGACCCCCGCTTCCCTCCGCTCGGAAAGGACGAGCACGAAAGGATACGCATCGAGGTTTCGCTGCTCTCCGAACCGGAACCCTTGATTTTTTCCGGAGAAAAGGAAGCGATCTCCCAGCTTCGCCCCGGGATCGATGGAATCGTTTTCCAGTGCGGCGCCAGACGCAGCACGTTTCTGCCGCAGGTATGGGAAAGCCTTCCCGTGCCGGCAGACTTCCTCTCCCAGTTGAAAAGAAAGGCCGGATTCCCGGAAGGATTCTGGTCGCAAGAGGTCAGACTATTCCGCTACGGCGTGACGAAATGGAAGGAATCATGAATCATCCGGGACGCCACTGGCACCCGACGCAGGACGGCAGGATCCAGTGCGATCTCTGCCCGAGGGATTGCAGGCTGCAGGAAGGCCAGCGCGGCGCCTGCTTCGTGCGAATGCGCGAAAACGACAGGATCGTGCTCACCACCTATGGCCGCTCTTCCGGATTCTGCATCGATCCGATCGAAAAAAAGCCGCTCAACCATTTCCTTCCCGGTTCGAGCATCTTGTCCTTCGGCACCGCAGGATGCAATCTCGCCTGCAGATTCTGCCAGAACTGGGACATCAGCAAGGCTACCAGCATGGATCGCCTGATGGACGAGGCTTCCCCGGAAAGGATCGCGATCGCCGCGAAATCCTCCGGATGCAGGAGCGTCGCATTCACCTACAACGATCCGGTGATCTTTCACGAATATGCGATCGATGTGGCCGATGCCTGCCGCGAACTCGGCCTGGCCGCGGTGGCCGTCACTGCGGGATACGTGCACGATGCGCCGCGCCGCGAATTCTATTCGAGGATGGACGCTGCGAACGTCGACCTCAAGGCCTTCACCGAGGAATTCTATTTCAGGCAGACGGGTTCCCATCTCCAACCGGTGCTCGACACCCTCCTCTACCTCGCCAACGAGACGGATGTCTGGCTCGAAATCACCACGCTCCTCATCCCCGGAATGAACGATTCCGAGGAGGAAATCGCCTCGATGAGCGAATGGATCGTTGAAAACCTCGGGCAGGACGTGCCGATCCATTTCACCGCATTCCATCCCGATTACCGGATGAAGGACATTCCCAGGACGCCCGCATCCACCCTGGAGCGGGCGAGAAAAATCGCCATGGACGGCGGCATCCGCTACGTCTACACCGGCAATGTCAGGGACCTCGAGGGAGCCACCACTTCCTGCCCGGAATGCAGGTCGGAGCTCATCGTGCGCGACTGGCACAGGATCGTGGAATACCGCGCAGGAGACGGCACGTGCCCCGATTGCGGAACGAAGATCCCTGGAAAATTCGATCCGGTTCGCGAAAGTTTCGGCAACAGGAGAATCGCGGTCAGCCCATGAAGAAAAACGTGGAAATCGGATGCGGAAACATCGTACTCGAGGGCAATCTCACCATCCCGCAAGATGCGAGGGGCATGGTGATTTTCGCCCATGGTAGCGGAAGCAGCCGTTTCAGCCCGAGAAATGTTTTCGTCGCTGAAATCCTCAATCGCGCTTCGATCGCGACCCTGCTCCTGGATCTGCTCACCCCTCAGGAAGCGATGCTGGAAGAAAATCGCTTCGACATCGGCCTGCTCGCCTCCAGGCTGGACTGTTCAGCGCAATGGCTGAAGGGTCAGGAAGAGGCGAAGGGAATGAAATTCGGCTATTTCGGGGCGAGCACGGGCGCTGCTGCCGCCATTCGAGCCGCCTCGGCTTCGGATTCGGTTTCGGCGGTGGTGAGCCGCGGAGGCCGCCCGGATCGCGCAGGAGACGACGCGCTGCAGCATCTGAAATGCCCGACCCTCCTCATCGTGGGAGGCCGCGACGACATCGTCCTCGAACTCAACCGCAAGGCATTTTCGAAAATGCATTGCAGCAGGGAAATGAAGATCGTCCCGGGCGCCACCCACCTTTTCGAGGAAGAAGGCGCACTGGATGCGGTCGCGATCGAATCGGCCCACTGGTTCAGCCGCCATCTTTCCTGATTTCGTTTCCTGCAGCCCGCGAAAGCGCCCTTTCATATTCATCCCAGGAAGTCTCGCCGATATCGAAATTCGGATCCTGCTTGGCGGATTTCATCGCCGCAAAGGCGGGCCCCGCATGCGCAGTATCCGGAGGGAGCTTGTCGATCATCGGGAATCGCCAGTAGACCTCGACGAGATGCCTTCCCGTGATCCTCAGGATCTGCTCCTTCAGCGTCTGCTCGATGATGTACGAACTCCTGAACCGTTCCTGGGGATCGACCTCCACCAGCGCGACCAGTCCCTTTCCGGGAACGAACACGCAGTCCACCTTCGCATCGACATCGCTCGCCCGGAAATAGGCCAGCGTGGCGTCGGCGACCCTGACCAGATCGTTCGGGGCAGGCGCCTTCTTCCTGAGAAGTGCCAGTCCGATCAAATAAATCATGGCGCCGATCACGGCGGTCATTCCAAGAAAAACGAAAATTACACCCAGATCCATAGCCGACCCGTGAAGCCCTGAATTATTTTATAATAAACCAAATTTTGAGTGTCGTTCCAAGTCCCACATGCCTTTGCCTCTCGATGCAAGATATGCCATACCCGCCGGATCGGGCGATTCCCTGCTTCTTGCCAGGATCGCCCGCGATTCCAGACCGCTCGTGATCATCACGGAAAAGGCGCAGGAAGCGCAGCGCCTGCTGGAAGAAATCCGGCATTTCTCCCCGGATCTCGAAGCCGGGTTGTTCCCGGACTGGGAAACGCTTCCCTACGACAGCTTTTCCCCGCACCAGGACCTGATCTCCGAGCGGCTTTCCACCCTGTACCGTGCGATGAAGCGCGAGCTCGACGTGATCATCGTGCCCACCAGCACCGCGCTCTATCAGCTCCCCCCGGTGGAATACCTCGCCGCCCACACCTTCTTTCTCGAACAGAAAAAGATCATCGATCCGGCCGGATTGAGGCAACAGCTCACCCTCGCAGGATATTCCAATGTGAGCCAGGTGGTGAGCCCCGGTGAATACAGCTTCAGGGGAAGCCTCATCGATCTTTTCCCGATGAGCAGCCCCCTTCCCTACCGGATCGATCTTTTCGACAACGAGATCGACAACATCCGCACGTTCGACGTGGACACCCAGCGCAGCATCTATCCGGTGCGGGAAATCAAGCTGCTCCCCGCCCGGGAATTTCCACTGGACGAGGAAGGGAGGAGCCGCTTCCGGCGCAATTTCAGGGAAAGATTCGAGGGAGATCCTTCCAAAACCCGCCTCTACAAGGATGTCACGAACGGCATCGCTCCTGCAGGAATCGAATATTATCTCCCGCTCTTTTTCGAAAAAACCGCGACGATTTTCGATTATTTTCCTGAAAACGCAGCGATCTGCCTGCATCGTGACGTAAGAAGCGCGATCTCCGAATTCTGGAGCGAAACGAAATCCAGGTACGGACTGCTGAAGGGAAATCGCCAGCATCCAGTGCTTGCGCCCGGCGATCTTTTCCTCGATTTCGACGGATTCTTTGCCGCCTCCGCAAAATTCACCAGGATGGAAATCGCGGCGGACGCGAAGAAAATTGCGCTCGAAACCGCGCCTCTCCCCCCTCTTCAGATCGAGAGAAGGGAGGAAAATCCGCTATTCAGGCTGGAGGAATACCTGCAAGGTTTTGCAGGAAGAATCCTGGTGCTCGCGGAAAGCCCGGGGCGACGGGAAATCATGCTCGATTATTTCCGAGAATACGGGCTGCGCCCCGTCTCCTGCGAGAGCTTCGGGGAATTCCTCGCTTCCGGGGAACCCTTCATGCTGGGTTCCGGGCCGATCCTTTCCGGCTTCGTGCTCACCGAAGAAAAGATCACGGTCGTCACCGAAACCGAACTCTATGCGATGCATTCCAGGGGACGCAGCGAGCGGAGGGGAAAATCCATATCCGATTCGGTGCTGAGAGACCTTTCCGAAATCGGCGAAGGAGATCCGGTGGTGCACGAACAGCACGGGGTGGGACGCTATCTCGGGCTCGTGAACCTGGATCTCGGGGAAGGGGAAGCCGAATTCCTGATGCTCTCCTACGCGGACGACGACAAGCTCTATGTTCCCGTATCCCAGCTCCATCTCATCAGCCGCTACAGCGGGAACGAGAATCCGCCGCTTTACAAGCTCGGAAGCGGCCAATGGGAAAAGGCCAGGAAGAAGGCGCTAGAGCAGGTGCGCGACACCGCGGCCGAACTGCTCAATCTCCATGCGCAGCGAGCCATCCGCGAAGGACACCGCTTCTCCTTCAGGCAGCATGACCTCGAAGCATTCGCAGATGGCTTCGGATTCGAGGAAACCCCGGACCAGGCATCGGCGATTGCCGCAGTGATCGAGGACCTGGCTTCCGGACGACCGATGGACCGCCTGATCTGCGGGGATGTCGGTTTCGGCAAGACCGAAGTCGCGCTGCGCGCCGCATTCGTGGCCGCGATGGATGGAAAGCAGGTCGCGGTGCTGGTGCCCACCACCTTGCTCGCGGAGCAGCATTACCAGAATTTTTCCGCACGCTTCGCCCAGTGGCCGGTGAAAATCGACGAACTCTCCCGTTTCAGGTCCGCCAAAGAGCAGGCCGAAGCGATGAAAGGGCTCAGTGAAGGGAAGATCGACATCATCATCGGCACCCACAAGCTGCTGCAGAAGGATGTGAAGTTCAAGAACCTCGGGCTCGTCATCATCGCCGAGGAACACCGCTTCGGCGTGCGCCAGAAGGAGCAGATCAAGTCGCTCCGCGCGGAAATCGACATCCTCACCCTCACCGCGACCCCGATCCCGAGAACGCTCGCCATGTCTCTGGAAGGATTGCGCGAATTCTCGATCATCGCCACCGCCCCCGCGCGCAGGCTCGCCATCAAGACCTTCGTGAGCAGCTACAGCGACGGCATCGTGAAGGAAGCCTGCTCCCGCGAACTGAAGCGCGGCGGACAGATCTATTTCCTGCACAACCAGATCGAGACCATCGAGGCGATGCGCGAGAAGCTGGAACGACTGCTTCCGGAGGCGAGGATCAATGTCGCGCACGGGCAGATGCCGGAGCGTGAACTGGAGCGCATCATGCGCGACTTCTATCATCAGCGCTTCAACATCCTGCTCTGCACCACCATCATCGAAACCGGGATCGACGTACCCACCGCCAACACCATTCTCATCGACCGGGCGGACCGTTTCGGTCTCGCCCAGCTCCACCAGTTGCGCGGGCGGATCGGGCGTTCCCATCACCAGGCCTATGCCTACCTGCTCACCCCGGAGGAAGAAGCGCTCACCTCCCAGGCGAAAAAGAGGCTGGAAGCGATCCGCAAGATGGGGGAACTCGGGTCCGGCTTCTTCCTCGCCATGCACGACCTGGAAATCCGCGGCGCAGGAGAACTGCTCGGAGAATCGCAAAGCGGGGAGATGCAGAAAATCGGCTTCTCGCTCTACAACGCCATGCTGGAATCCGCGGTGAAATCGCTCAAGAGCGGCGTGGAGCCCGACATCAACAATCCGCTCGGCGTCACCACCGAAATCAACCTGCACAGCCCGGCGCTGCTTCCGAAGGAATACTGCGAAGGAATCCACGAGCGCCTGGTCCTGTACAAAAGGCTGGCAAGCTGCGAGCATCAGGATGAGATCGACGAAATCCACGGCGAACTCGTCGACCGCTTCGGCCTCCCCCCCGCCCCAGCGAAGACGCTCATCGATTGCCACAGGCTGCGCATTCTGGGAAAATCGCTCGGCATACTCAAGATCGATGCCAGCGAAAGCAGCATCCTCGTCCAGTTCGCGCCCAATCCGCCGATCGACCCGGGTCACATCATCCGCCTCGTACAGAACAACCGGCAATACAAGCTCGCCGGCCCGGACAGGCTGAAGATGGAAGGAAAGTTCCCGGATGCCGAAACCCGGGTCAGGATGACGAGAACCCTTATCAAATCCTTGCAGGAGAATTCATGACATTGAAGGCAATACTGTTCGACGTGGACGGGACCCTCGCCGACACCGAGCGGGACGGGCACCGGATCGCATTCAACCGGGCGTTCGGGGAATTCGGCCTCGACTGGAACTGGGACGTCGAACTCTATGGCAGGCTGCTCGAAGTGACCGGAGGAAAGGAACGCATCCGGCATTATGTCGAAAACTGGAGAACGGATTACCGCAAACCCGCCGATTTCGACGAACTGGTCGCGAATCTGCAAAAGGCGAAGACCCGTTATTACGGAGAAATCCTGGAAGCCGGGAAGATTCCGATGCGACCCGGCGTTGCGCGCCTCCTGAAGGAAGCGAAGCGGAAAGGATTGAAGCTCGCGGTTGCGACCACCACCACCCCCGAGAACGTCACCGCGCTGCTCCGGTTCAGCCTCGCCCCGGATTCCGTGGAATGGTTCGACGTGATCGCCGCAGGGGACATCGTTCCCGCCAAGAAACCCGCCCCGGACATCTATTTCTGGGCGCTGGAAAGACTCGGGCTCAAGCCGGAAGAATGCATCGCGGTCGAGGATTCCGAGAACGGGCTGAAGTCCAGCCTCGCGGCCGGGTTGAAAACCGTCGTCACCATCACCGAATACACCAGGGATCACGATTTTTCCGGCGCTGCAGCCATCCTTTCCGATCTCGGCGAACCGGATGCGCCGTTCGCGATCCTGGAAGGGAACGCCTTCGGCCAAAACCATGTCGACGTGGCGCTGCTGGAGAAATGGCATTCATGAACCTCGTGATCCAGGGAAGCGAAATTGCAGGGCAAACGCTGCAGGCCATCTCCGCCCTGTCGGAAGCTGCGGGCATGGTTCGCATCGGAGATGGCGCCGTGCGCTTCGAAGGCGCATCGCTCAATGCGGAAATCGCCTTGATCTGCGAGAGGGAAAAACTCGATTACGCGCAGGTACCCGAATCGGCGAGGCTTGCCGATTTCGGATTGCTGGTGATGGACATGGATTCCACCCTCATTTCCATCGAGTGCATCGACGAAATCGCCGACATGCTGGGCATCAAGCCGGAAGTTGCCGCGATCACGGAATCGGCGATGCGCGGAGAAATCGATTTTGCCGAAAGCCTGAGGCGCCGTGTTCGGCTCCTCGAAGGGCTGGATGAATCCGCGCT
>JABEVD010000145.1 GCA_013044025.1 Burkholderiales bacterium | reverse complement strand
GCGAGGTTGACATCCCCCTGTTCCATCACCATCTTCACGCCGGGATGTTCGAGATCGGTGGTGCCGAACACCGTCGCGCATTCATGCGCCTTGTCGATGCAATATTTCTCCGTCACCTTCATGGTGGCGAGGATGCTGCCGTCGTCGGGGTCGGTCAGGGAAATTTCGGAGCCGGTGGGGATGGAGTCGGCTTTTTCTGCGGAAGTGGAGAGGGTGATGGGGATGGGCCAGAAAAGTCCGCTGGAAGTTTTCATCCCGTCGCAGACGTTTTCCCAGTCCGCATGGGTCATGAATCCGGAAAGAGGCGTGAATCCTCCCTGTCCCAGCATCACCAGGTCCCCCTTTTCCCGGGAACTGATGGAAAGCTTCGGTAGCGACGCCGCACGAACCGTTTCCAGTGCGAGTGCTTCACCTTCGAGCCTGAGCGGTTTCAGATCGCCGCCACCATGAGGTCTGACCAATGCCATTTACGCCTCCGATGAAAATTTACGTATAAATTGGCACAATGTACGCCCCGATACGATCCCCCTAGCGAGTTATAACCCATCCCCCAATGCGGTTATAGACACCAAACCCCCTGATTGCGCTTAATAGCAGGGTTTCCTAATATGTCGTTCAGGATTGACTACAATTGGGAATATTCCTGAAAACCAAGTTCAAAGACCGTATGTCATCTATTCCGCTTCACGATCCGACCGCTCCGCAGGAGAAGTGCGAGATTCGCAAGACGACCTGCTACATGTGCGCATGCCGCTGCGGCATCCGTGTCCACTTGAAGGACGGCAATGTTCGCTATATCGACGGAAATCCTGATCATCCCCTGAATCAGGGCGTGATCTGCGCCAAGGGTTCTTCCGGAATCATGAAACAGTATTCTCCTGCGAGGCTCACCAAGCCCTTGAAGAGGAAGCCAGGCACCGAGCGCGGCGCCGGAGAATACGAGGAAATCGAATGGGAAGAGGTTTTCTCGACGCTCTCCGAGCGCCTCGGCAGGATCCGTTCCACCGATCCGAAGAAATTCGCTCTTTTCACCGGACGCGACCAGATGCAGGCCCTGACCGGTCTTTTCGCACGCCAGTTCGGCACACCCAATTATGCGGCGCACGGCGGTTTCTGCTCGGTCAACATGGCAGCGGGCATGATCTACACCATCGGCGGATCGTTCTGGGAATTCGGCGGACCCGATCTCGAGCGCGCCAAGCTCTTCGTCATGATCGGCACGGCCGAAGACCATCACTCGAATCCGCTCAAGATCGCGCTCTCGAAATTCAAGCGCGAAGGAGGCAGGTTCATTTCGATCAACCCGGTGCGAACCGGATATTCGGCGATTGCGGACGAATGGGTGCCGATCAGACCCGGTACCGACGGCGCGCTGTTTCTCGCGCTCATCCACGAAATCATCGCGCTCGGCCTCTACGATCGGGATTTCCTGGTTCGCTACACCAATGCAGGGCAACTCGTGAACCTCGATGCGGAGCACGACGAGGTCGGCATGTTCGTGCGGACCGAAGTGCCGGAAGAGGAGGGGTGTTACGATCCCCAGAACAAGCTCTGGTGGGACAGGAATACCGACAAGCCGGTCATCACCCA
The DNA here is from genome assembly GCA_013044025.1 of Burkholderiales bacterium. Classification (GTDB taxonomy): domain Bacteria; phylum Pseudomonadota; class Gammaproteobacteria; order Burkholderiales; family JABEVD01; genus JABEVD01. Next base: position 5,535 of record JABEVD010000145.1, on the reverse strand, counting down.
TTCCGAAGGCGCGGATCCCTATCTTTTCGGCGAATTCAAACTGGCAGACGGCACTCCGGTGAAACCCTCCTTTCAGCTCCTGCAGGAGCGGGTGGAAGAATACACCCCGGAGTGGGCGAGCGGGATCACCGGCATTCCTGCCGAGACCATCCGGCGCCTCGCGCACGAGATGGGCATCACCGCGCGCGACCAGAAGATCGAGCTTCCGATTGCATGGACAGATTCCTGGGGCAAGGAACATGATTCGGTCACCGGAAATCCGGTGGCATTCCATGCCATGCGTGGGCTTGCTGCGCATTCCAACGGATTCCAGACGATCCGTGCGATGTCGATCCTGATGTCGATTCTGGGCACCATCGACCGTCCGGGCGGATTCCGCCACAAGGCGCCATTCCCGAGGCCGATCCCGCCCTGCGCGAGGACGCCCAACACCCCGCTCGCGGTCAAACCGGATCATCCCCTCGACGGTCTTCCGCTCGGCTGGCCGGCCGACCCCGACGATCTCTTCGTCGACGAGAAAGGGGAACCGGTGCGGATCGACAAGGGATTTTCCTGGGAATATCCGCTTTCCGTGCACGGGCTGATGCACAACGTCATCACCAATGCCTGGAAGGGCGATCCCTATCCGATCGACATGCTGCTCATCTTCATGGCGAACATGGCATGGAATTCCACCATGAACGCGGTCGAAGTGCGCAACATGATGACGGACAAGAACGAGAACGGCGAATACAAAATCCCGTTCATCGCGGTGTGCGACGCATTCCATTCGGAAATGACTGCTTTCGCCGACATCATCCTCCCCGACACCACCTATCTCGAGCGTTACGACGTGATGTCGATGCTGGACCGCCCGATTTCGGAATTCGACGGTCCGGTGGATTCGGTCAGGATTCCTGTCCTGCCGCCCACGGGAGATTGCAGGCCTTTCCAGGAAGTGCTGATCGAGCTCGGTACGCGCCTCAGGCTTCCCGCTTTCGTGACCAGGGAAGGAAAACGCAAATACCGGGATTATCCCGATTTCATCGTCAATTTCGAGACCGAGCCGGGTTCGGGAATCGGCTTTCTTTCCGGATGGCGCGGCAAGGCGGGCGAGAAATTCATGAGGGGCGAACCCAATCCCAAGCAGTGGGAAATGTATGCGCAGAACGATTGCGTGCATCATTACGAACTGCCCCGTTCCTACCAGTGCATGAGGAACTGGAACAAGGGTTATCTGGACTGGTCGCAAAGGAACCGCATCACCCGCTATTCCGAGCCGATCCTGATCCATCTGTATTCGGAAGTGCTGCAGAAATTCCGTCTTGCAGCGCAAGGGAAGGGCATCACCAGAAAACCTCCGCAACGGCATGCCAAGCGCGTCGAGGAGTTTTTCGATCCGCTGCCCTTCTTTTACGAGCCGCTGGAAACGCAGATGAGCGACAAGGGCAAGTTCCCCCTTTCGGCCGTCACCCAGCGCCCGATGGCGATGTACCATTCCTGGGATTCGCAGAATGCCTGGCTGCGCCAGATCCACGCGCACAACCATCTTTACGTGAACGCATCGACCGCCAAGTTCTACGGGGTGGAAGACGGCGACTGGATCTGGGTCGAATCGCAATGGGGCAAGGTGCGCTGCATGGCGCGCCACTCCGAAGCGGTGGAACCGGGAACGGTCTGGACCTGGAACGCGATCGGCAAGGCGGCCGGCGCGTGGAATCTCTCCCCGGACGCAAACGAATCGCAAAAGGGCTTTCTGCTCAACCACCTGATTTCCGAAGAACTGCCGTAGAACCGGGACGGAATCCGCTATTCCAATTCCGATCCGGTCACAGGACAGGCTGCCTGGTACGACGTTCGCGTCCGGATCTACCGAGCTGGAGACGAAGAACCGAAAGTGACTTCTCCGCAATTTGAGCCGATGCGCACCTATCCGGGAATGAAGAAAAGACCGGGCTGGCTCGCCTATTTCGGAGGGAAAAACAAATGACGCAACTCGCCCTCGTCATCGATCTCAACGTCTGCGTGGGTTGCAGTGCCTGCGTGACGAGCTGCAAGGAATGGAACACTTCGGGCAGCGCAGGGCCGCTGGTCGACGAGCGCCCCTATGGGGCCGACCCCACCGGAACCTTCTTCAACCGGGTGCAGACTTTCGAAGTGGGCGAATTTCCGGCCACCGAGACGGTGCATTTCCCGAAATCCTGCCTGCATTGCGAGGATCCGCCCTGCGTTCCGGTCTGCCCGACAGGCGCATCCTACAAGCGCAAGGAAGACGGCATCGTGCTCGTCGACTACGACAAGTGTATCGGCTGCAAGTATTGCTCCTGGGCCTGCCCTTACGGTGCGCGGGAAATCGACGAAAAGCAGAAGGTGATGAAGAAATGCACACTCTGCGTTGACCGGATCTACGACAAGAACCTGGCGGAAATCGACCGCAAACCCGCCTGCGTGAAGGCCTGTCCCACCAGCGCAAGGCTTTTCGGCGACATCCACGATCCCGAATCGGTGGTGTCGATAGCGATTCGCGAGAATGGAGGCTATGCGCTCATGCCGGAATGGGGCACCCATCCCGCGAACCATTACCTGCCGCGCAGGAAAACCAACCTCAAGATTCACGAGGACGAACTGGAACGCGCCGACAATCCGCTGAAAAAGGACGGCAAGCTGCCCAAGCCTTCCAAGAACGAGCCATCCCTCGACGACATTTCTTCATGGTAAAAGTATGAATCCAGCATTTTCCGTCATCTTTCTCACGACCCTGATCGGTGCGGGGCAGGGGCTTTTCCTCGCGCTCTTCACCGAGCAGTCCTATGCGGTTTTTCATCTCCTGCCAAGACAGGGCGGCGGATTCTATGCGGCCGGGAGTCTGATCGCGCTGGTGCTGCTCGCTGCAGGGCTTGCCGCATCGTTCTTCCATCTCGGACATCCCGAGCGCGCCTGGCGCGCCGCTTCCCAGTGGCGCACCTCCTGGCTGTCCCGCGAAGTGATCGCCCTGCCGGCCTTCATGGGGGTGGTGTTCTGTTATGCGGTTGCGCACTGGCTGGACATGAACTGGGTGATCGCGACCCTGCCGGGCGGCGCGGTGGTCGATTTCACCGTGCTGCTTGGCGCTGTGGGCACGATCCTCGCATTCGTGCTTTTCGGCTGCACCGGGATGATCTACGCCTGTCTGAGATTCCTGCGCGAATGGAACAGCCCGCTCACGGTGATCAATTTCATCCTGCTTGGCGGCGCATCCGGATTCATCCTCGCAGCCTTTTACGCATCGGTTGCAGCACCGGAGCTTTCCTCCTTTTTCGGCGCCTGGGCGATCATTCTCGTCCTGCTCGGTCTGGCAGGAAGGGGCGCATCGCTCATCAGGAATCGCAGGCTCCGCCCCAAATCGACCATGCAGACCGCGATCGGCGTGAAGCATCCGAAAATCGTGCAGAAGACCCAGGGTTCGATGGGCGGATCTTTCAACACCCGTGAATTCTTCCACGGCAAGGATGCCGCTTTCCTGAAGCTGGTCCGTCCAGGGTTTCTGCTCGCAGCCTTCATCGCCCCGCTTGGACTCCTGGGTCTGAGCCTTTCCAGCCCTGCGACCCTGGGACTTGCCTTTCTGTTCAATTATGTCGGACTGATCGCTGAGAGATGGTATTTCTTTGCCGAGGCAAACCATCCGCAGAACCTCTATTATCAAACCATCGGATGATCAAAATGCGAAGAATCCTCCCGCTGCTGCCGCTCCTTTGGGCCCATCCCGCATTCGCCGCGGCTGCTTCAGCGCCGAACAGTCACTGGTGGATCTGGCCGCTCGCGCTATTCGTGGTGTGCTTCTTTCTCGGCATCGTTGCGGTCCCGGCCGGGGTTGGCGGAGGGGTTCTTTTCGTGCCCATCGTGGGAAGCTTCTTTCCGTTTCATCTCGATTTCGTGCGGGGCGCAGGGCTGCTGGTCGCGCTCGCGAGCTCTCTCGCGGCAGGGCCGTCGCTATTGAAGGGGGGGCTCGCCAATCTGAGGCTCGCCATGCCGCTCGCATTCGGCGCATCGATCAGCGCGATCGGCGGCGCGATGCTGGGTCTTGCGCTGCCCGCCCATGTGGTGCAGACCGCGCTCGGGCTCACCATCCTCGGCATCGTGGTGCTGATGGCGACCGCGAAAAAATCCGAGTTTCCGCATGTTCCGGGCGCGGATCCGCTTTCGAAAATGCTCGCCATCCATGGGGTTTTTCATGACGGAATTTCCGGGCGCGATGTGGAATGGAAGATCCACAGGACGCCTATGGGAATGGCCATGTTCCTCGTGATCGGATTTCTCGGCGGTCTTTTCGGCGTCGGCGCGGGATGGGCGAACGTTCCGGTATTGAACCTGCTGATGGGCGTGCCGCTCAAGGTAGCCGCCGGGACTTCGAGCCTGATTCTCACCACGGCGAGCTCTTCGGCCACCTGGTATTACCTCGACAACGGCGCGATTCTGCCCATCATCGCCGTGCCTTCCGTGGTCGGAATGATGATCGGCGCGAGGATCGGCGCGCATCTTCTGACCGTACTCAATGCCGCGATCGTGCGCAAACTGGTGATCACGATGTTGCTGATCTCGGGAATCGGCGCCCTGCTGAAAGGACTCGGAATATGGAGCTGAAAGACAAGGATGAACAGGCGCGTTATGCGCTCTGGCTGCACTGGAGCACGCTCACGGGCTTCATCACACTCATCGTCACCTTCTTGGCCTATGTGACCAATCTGCTGCCGGCGAAGGTGCCGCTCGGGGATCTTCCCCATTACTGGAGCATGCCTGCCGACCAATACATCAAGGAAACGGGCATTCCGACCGGGTGGGGATGGCTCGGCATGCTGGGTCACGGGGATCTCGCAAGCCTGCTGGGGATTGCCATCCTGTCCGGATGTTCGATATTCTGCATCGCCGCAGTGATTCCGATCTATGCGAAAAGGAAGGACAAGGTATATCTTCTGACCTGCATCTTCGAAATCGCAATTCTGGCCGTCGCCGCTTCCGGCGCCATATCGGGGCACTGATCATGCATCATCCATTCGAAAAAATCCTGCTTGCAACCGAACCCACCGAGTTCGATTCCGGCTCGGAACGGGTCGCCATCGAGATGGCCAAACGCTGCAATCTTCCGCTTTCCGTGGTGGTGCCGGTGGTGACCAATCCCGTTTTCGAAGTGGAGGCGCCGAAGCTTATCGACCGGGCAGAACACGAGATCGCGGCGAGGATCGAGGCGCTCGAACAGGAAGCGAAGGAGCAGGGGGTGAGCCTTTCCGTTCACGCAAGGAGAGGGGAGGAGCCATGCGGCGAGATCGTGGACGAGGCGAAGGATCTTTCTTCCGACCTCATCGTCATCCGCAGGCGGGGCAAGAGAAGCTTTCTTTCCAATCTGCTGGTGGGCGAGATGGTGGGGAAAGTGGTGCGCCATTCTCCCTGTTCGGTGCTGATGGTGCCACGCGCCTGCAGCATGTGGAAAAAGGGCGTGCTGGTCGCGCTGGACGATTCCGATTCTGCAGAAAGAGTGCTCGATGTCGCGGCGAAGGTGGCGGCGCAATGCGGCATCCCGCT
>JABEVD010000144.1 GCA_013044025.1 Burkholderiales bacterium | reverse complement strand
TTCGCCTTCAGCGGGAAAGAACTTCGCCCGCAATGGTGGTGGCATCGCCTTCGACGACCCTGTGCAGCAACGCATAGGAGACGCGCCATTGCTGGTTGTCGGAAATCAGCGTCACGGTTTTGTCGTTGAGGCGGATGATCCTGCCATTGCGCTGGCGCTGTTCCCGATCATGGAATCCCACGACATCGCCGATGGCCACTTCTTGACGACTGAGCCCCTGGGCAGGCTTTTCCCGGATCACGGCATCCAAGCCGCCCAGATTGATCGACGCATAAGGCATCAGCCAGCGCTGCGCAGTGTCCATGCGCAGCAGCACCACGCCTTTCTGTCTCAATTCCAGCACCTGCCCGGTGCATAGCCGATTTTCCTTCTCGTCGAAGTATTCCACCTTCTGGCCGATTCGAAGCTCCCTGCGGATGGCCAGCATCCACTTCGGATCATCCAGCGTCAGGTCGATCGCCGCGCGCAGTCGATACAACTCGAACCCGGATGCCTTCTGCAGCGCTTCCATCACTTCCGTAAAGTTCATGTTTTCTCCTTTTGGCGTTTGCCTATTGCCCGATCAGCCTGTCCATTTACTCTGAGCATTAAACCGGCCCATGTTAGTGCAGGGTAGTTCGTGTGGTCTACTCCATGGCAACCAACTGCTCGAATAATGGGCTTGCTTGCTGCAATGCGCACCGAGGTCTCAACAGGTCATATGCCAATTCTGCTGACAGGATACTGGGGCATGGCCTTATTCCATGCTTCAATATTCAAGACTGCGCAACCGGCTACAAATGGTTTCTTCCATGGTTTTTCACCGGGCCCCAGAACCGGGAGTTGCCGCCGTAGCGCATCGGTTCTGGTGAGCAAATCAGCTTCGCTCAAGGCACTGGCACCGATCAGAACGAGATAATAAATCGGCTTGGATACGCGTGCGCCCCCCCATTCATAGAGGAATGAATCACGATATTTCGTCTTGAGATCGGAATCCAGGTCGCCACTCAGAATCTTTTTATGAAAATTTTTCCGATCCCTGGACAGCGCATTCGGGTGATCCGGGTCTTTCATCTCGATAAAAAGGATTTTGTCATCCAACTCGACGATGAAATCCACTGCCTTCATACAATGACTCAGGCCATGACTCATCCCGTCATCAAACTTCCGTCCCTTGGCACCGGCAGGCAAGTTGATTTGCAAATCGCCTTCGGACAGAACGATCATTTCACGATTCCACCAAGGCTGCGCTTCAATTCACGGTCATAGAGGCTACTGAATGTACCCGCTATCGCATTGGGATCAATTCCGGCATAGCTGTCGCTGGCATTGGCCACAACGGCATTCTTTTCATCTCGATACAGCGAGATATAACGAATGGAATCGTTCTTTTTCCGGCGCAGATCGAACTCCTTGAGCAGCACGTAATTGTGGGTTGTCAGGAAGATCTGAACTCCGATTCTATGCAATTCCAGGATAATTTCGACCACCTCACCCATGAGGGAGGGATTCAGGTTGGCCTCCGGCTCATCCCAGAAGAGGATCGAGCCGGACAACAGCGTGCCGTTCTGAATCAGCAACCAGATCAGGGCAAGTTTGCGCATTCCCTCAGCGAGCAGCGTGAACTCCAATTCACCCTGGCTGTTTTTAAGAAAGAAAAACTCGCCTTTTGACACCACTTTGCCTTCAATGGCTTTTTGAATGGCTGTCAGCAGTCGATGCCGGTTGGTAGCGATCGGACCTTTCAGTGTGGGAAGAAATGCTTTCTTGATGATATCGACATAAACCTCTTCGAAGGCAATCTCGCGTTTCGATGTCGTAGACAGGAAACCTGGCGCATGTGCCAGCATTTCCTTGACAGGAATAAATGCGGACTCCAGCCCCGCTCCCTTCCACTTCGTTTCGCCTGTGACGCGCACATCCTTGACGTCCGCTTTCTGGTTATCGATAACGGCCTTGAGCCTGGCCCCGTCATCTCGTGTGACAGTGATTTCGGCGGCGGGCAGACCCTGCTGCCTGCGTATCAGGCGAGTCATGCGCGCCTGATACGGGTTGAATACACCCAACAGTTTGCGGGCAAACCCCTTATCCTGGTCCTCGCCCGAAGTAATCGCAGTTGAAGCATAGAGCACCTTGAGCAGGTGAGTCTTGCCCGTGCCATTGGCCCCAATGATGACATTGACGCCAGGCGATAAGGCCTGATCCAAGTTGGCGAAGGCCGTGAAATTTTCCAGCCTGACGTGGTTGATCTTACTCATGAGCTACTCCCCGGCTCGTCACCGCTTCATGTCTGAACTGCAGATTTCTTTCACCATGATCTTGCATTCCGTAAAGAGCACAGGGTAATGGTGGAAATCGTTTCAAGGATACGTCAAACAGTAAGATATTTGAACATCCGGGAAGCATAACGGATGATCGACGGCGGCTGAACGATTGGAATGAGCAAAATTCATTCAGGATTTCGGCACCGATATGGGAAACAAATTGGGGCGCCATGGCGCCCCTTTTTCGGATCGAAGGCAAAAAATCAGAGCGCCCTGGTCATTTCCTCCACGACCTTCTTCGCATCCCCGAACACCATCATGGTCTTGTCCATGTAGAAGAGATCGTTGTCCAGCCCGGAGTAGCCCGCGGCCATGCTGCGTTTGACCACGATGATGGTGCGCGCCTTGTAGGCTTCCAGGATCGGCATGCCGTAGATCGGGCTGCCGGGATTGGTTTTCGCGGCCGGGTTCACCACGTCGTTCGCGCCGATCACCAGCACCACGTCGGTGTCGGCGAATTCGCTGTTGATTTCGTCCATTTCCTGAACCTGCTCGTAAGGCACTTCGGCTTCCGCGAGCAGCACGTTCATGTGGCCGGGCATGCGGCCCGCCACCGGATGGATCGCGTAGCGAACCTTGATTCCCTTGTCCGAAAGAATCTTGGTCATTTCCTGCATCGCATGCTGCGCGCGCGCAACGGCAAGACCATAACCCGGAACGATGATCACGCTCTCCGCGTTTTCCATCATGTAGGCTGCGTCTTCCGGGCTTCCGCTCTTCACGCTCTTTTGCGCACCGCCCGCCGCAGTTGCCGCTTCCTCTCCGGGAGCCGCACCGAACCCGCCCAGCATCACGTTGATGAAGGAGCGGTTCATCGCCTTGCACATGATGTAGGAGAGGATCGCGCCCGAGCTTCCCACGAGAGAACCCGCGATGATCAGCATGTTGTTGTTGAGCGTGAAGCCGATACCGGCTGCCGCCCACCCTGAATAGGAGTTCAGCATCGAGACCACCACCGGCATGTCCGCCCCGCCGATCGGGATGATGAGGAGAACGCCTAGAAGCAGCGCGATCACCGTCATGGCGATGAAGGGCGTCCAGCTTTGCGTCAGGTAGAAGGCGATACCGAAGCCCAGCATCACGACGGCGAGGATCAGATTCAGCCAGTGCTGGCCGGAAAAGACCACCGGCGCGCTCCTGATCTTTCCGGAGAGCTTGCCGAATGCGATGACCGAACCCGTGAAGGTGATCGCGCCGACGAAAGTGCCGATGAAGAGCTCGATGAGGCTCTCGGCGCGCAACGATCCGTCCGCCTGAGCGATTCCGTAGGCGACCGGGTTGTTGAGCGCAGACACCGCGATGAAGACCGCTGCCAGGCCCACCAGCGAATGCATCGCCGCGACGAGCTCCGGCATCGAAGTCATTTCGATCTTTCTCGCAACCGTCGCCCCGATCGATCCGCCCACCAGGATTCCGCCCAGGATCAGCGCGTAATTGTGGGTGAGAAACAGCGTGGTGAGCACGGCGATGATCATGCCGGTGATGCCGAATGCATTGCCGCGCCGGGCCGATACGGGCGACGAAAGCCCCTTCAGAGACAGGATGAAGAGTACCGCTGCAACGAGATAGGCGAGTGAAACCTGATTCGCGGACATGCTTTACCTCTTTTTCTTCTTGAACATTTCCAGCATCCGGCGCGTCACGAGGAAACCCCCGAACACGTTGATGCTGGCGAGCGCCACCGCGATCCCGCCGACGATGGTGCCGAAATCGATCTTGTCCGGGCCCGCTGCGAGCATCGCGCCGACGATGATGATGCCGCTGATCGCATTGGTCACTGCCATCAGGGGCGTGTGCAATGCAGGGGTGACGTTCCAGACCACGTGGTAGCCGACGAAGATCGCCAGCACGAACACGGTGAGATTGACGATGATGGGATCGACTGCTCCACCCATTTTCTTCTCCTTATTTTTTGACCAGTTCGCCGTCGATGGAGACGAGCGTTCCGGCAATGATTTCGTCCTGGCGATCGAGCTTCAGTTCCCCGGTCTTCGCATCCAGCATCAGGCTGATGAAGTTCAGCATGTTTCGCGCATAGAGCGCGCTTGCGTCCGCCGCCACCATGGCGGGCAGGTTGCTGTAGCCGATGAGGGTGACGCCGTATTTTTCGACCACCGCATCCTTCTCCGAAAGCGGGCAGTTTCCGCCGAATTCGACCGCCATGTCGACCACCACCGATCCCGGCTTCATGGCTTTCACCGTCTCTTCCTGCAGCAACACCGGGGCCGGCCTTCCGGGAATGAGGGCGGTGGTGATGACGATATCGGACTGGATGGCGCGCGCATGGATGAGCTCGGATTGCTTGCGCTTGTAATCTTCCGACATTTCCTTCGCATAGCCGCCGGAAGTTTCCGCGCTCTCGCCCTCGGCCAAGGGCACCTCGACGAATTTCGCGCCAAGGCTCAGCACCTGCTCCTTCACCGCGGGCCGCACATCGAATGCTTCGATCACGGCGCCCAGACGTTTCGCGGTTGCGATCGCCTGGAGACCTGCGACCCCCACGCCCAGAATCAGCACGCGAGCCGCCTTCACCGTGCCCGCCGCAGTCATCAGCATCGGCATGAAGCGGCCGTATGCGTTGGCAGCCAGCATCACCGACTTGTATCCGCCGATGTTGGCCTGGGAGGACAATACGTCCATGCTCTGCGCGCGGCTGATGCGGGGAATCGATTCCATGGCGAAAGCCGTGATGCCTGCCTCCGCATAGGCCGCCATCTTCTCCCGATCGTGCGGGGAAAGCAACCCGATCAGCATGGTGCCTTTTTTGACCATGGAAAACTCGGAATCCATGAGCCCGCGAACCTTCAGGATCATCTCCGAATTCGCGTAGAGTTCCTCTGCGGTCGGAACGATCACGGCGCCGGCCGCTTCAAATTCCGAATCCGGGATGTTCGCTGCGATTCCGGCGCCCTTCTGCACAGATACCTTGTGCAGGGCGGAGAGCTTCTTCACCGTCTCCGGGGTCGCCGCGACCCGCTTCTCCCCCGCTCTCGCTTCAAGAGGGATGCCTATCTGCATTGTCATTCTCCCTGCCCACAACAAAATTCCTCCATTCTAACCCGGAACGAGAGAAATTCCCAACCGGCTTCTCAGCATCCCGGAAAGGAAACAGTGGGCGCTTTCGAGCGAAGCCCGCGCAGGCTCGCTCAGATCGGAGCCGAGTTCGAAATGCTCGCCGCGGATGGCGAGGATCCAGGCGGGAGGAGGAGGTCCTGCGATTCTTTGGTGAACGGCAAGGAGCGCTTCGGGGGAGAGCGCATGGCTGAAGGGTGTGCGGTCGAGCGACGCCTCCACCTTGCGAAATTCATAGGGAGCGGAAAGATTAGCGGCCGCATCGACGAAAATCACCCGGCTTCTTCCCGTCAATTCCAGGGCATTTTCCACCTGGAGCTGATAGGTTTCGACGAGTTCGACCTGTTCGGGATCGATTTCGGATTCGATTGCGCGCAACAGCAGCGGGCCGAGCGCATCGTCCCCCCTGGATTCGTTGCCGATTCCGAAAATGAGGACCGGCTTCATTGCGCCAGGAAAATTCCTTCGGAAGATCTCGAGGCCGAAGACAACTTTTCTCCCTCGCAATCGAAGAGCTCGATTTCGAGCGGCATCCTGCCGAGCGCATGGGTCGCGCAGGAAAGACAGGGATCGAATGCGCGGATCGCGACCTCGATGTGGTTCAAAAGTCCTTCGGTGATTTCGCGCCCGTCGAGATATTGCAGCGCAACCTGCCGGATCGCCTCGTTCATCGCCTGATTGTTGTGCGTGGTGGAAACGATGAGGTTGGCGCGGATCACCAGATCTTCCTCGTTCACCCGGTAATGGTGGATGAGGGTGCCGCGAGGCGCTTCTATCACGCCGACCCCGCGCCCTGCCCGCTCTCCCTGCCGCGCGATCAGATCCTCCCCTTCGATTTCGTCGTCGTGCAGCAGATCCTTGATGTTCTCCGCCGCATGCAGCATCTCGATCATTCTCGCCCAGTGGTAACCGAGCGTCGCGCCGGCTGCGCGCCCGTCGTCGTATTCGAGGAATTCGCGCCGCTCCCGGTCGGCAAGCGGGGTGGGAATGAAATCGCAGTTGGAAATCCTGGCAAGCGGCCCCACCCGATACCAGCCTTCATCGGGCCCCAGGCTGCCGAGATAGGGAAATTTCATGTAGGACCAGGGCTTCACGTCTTCCGAAATCACGTCCCAGTAATGGCGGTAATCGAAATGGTCGAAGATCTTCTTTCCATCGATCTCGCGAGCACGCAAATCTCCATGATAGAGATCCATCGCGCCGTCCGCCCTGACCAGGGAAAGGGATTTCGCATCGAATCGCCCGAAATTTTCGAAAAATTCGCGGTTGGATTCGAATAGCTGCTTCACGATTCCGACCGCTTCCAGGCTCCAGGAAACCATGGTGTAGATTTCACCCAGCAGCGCCTTTCTTTCCTCCTTCGAAAGCGATTTGTTGACCCCGCCTGGAATGGATCCGGTTCCATGAATTTTCTTGCCCGCGGTCATGCGGATGATTTCCTGTCCGTATTTCCTCAACAACACGCCTTTTTTCGCGACTTCCGGAAAAGCTGCTGCGATTCCGACGATGTTGCGCTTCGCAACCTCCGAATCGAAACCGAACAGCAGGTCCGGGGAGCAAAGATGAAAAAAGTGAAGCGCATGCGATTGCAGGATCTGTCCGTAATGCATGAGGCGCCGGTTTTTGTCTGCGGCCGGCGTGAGCTTTTCCATCCCGAGCAGCATGTCCATCGCCTTGGATGCGGCAAGATGATGGGAGACCGGACAGATTCCGCACAGGCGCTGCACCATCACCGGCACTTCCCAGTAGGGCCTGCCCTGGATGAATTTCTCGAACCCCCTGAATTCCACGATGTGCAGCCGCACCTGACGAACCCGGTTGTCCTCGTCGAGGAGCAAGGTGACCTTGCCGTGTCCTTCGACCCGGGAGACCGGATCGATGGCGATCCTTCTGAGTTTTTCCGGATTTTCCGCAGTTTCGAGAGTATTCATGATTTCAGTCGTAATGCAGCAGTTCGGGACCGAATTCGGGCTCGCGGCCCGCGAGCAGATCGGTGAGGAATTTCCAGATGACGTCCGCCGAAGGCGGGCATCCGGGCAGGAAATAGTCTATTTTCACCACTTCGTGCAATGGATGCACCTTGTTGAGCGGCAGCGGCAATTCAGGGTCGTTCGGAATCACGCCATGCGCGATGCCCGCCTCTCCGAGATAAATCTCGTCGAGAATCACCGAAAGCGGGATGGGATTTCTCTGCGCGGGAAGTCCCCCGTTGATTGCGCAAGCCCCGACCGCAACCAGGATTCTGCATTTTTTCCTGAATTCCCTCAGCACTTCCACGTTCTCCGAATTGCAAAGACCGCCTTCGATAAGGCCGAGATCGCATTCTCCCACCTTCTTGATGTCGTTGATCGGGGAACGGTCGAATTCGACATGCTCCACGAGTTCGAAAATGCGCTCGTCGATGGCGAGAAAGGACATGTGGCAGCCGAAACAGCCTGCGAGCGTCGCGGTCGCGACCTTCAGCCTGGCCATCAGGTTCTCTCCTTCAATCTGGTGTCGACCCATTCGCCGATTTCCTTTTTGTCGAAGGTGCGGCTGCCGATCGGAACCGAAAAACCCTTGCCCTTTTTCAGGATCACGCCGACCGGGCATACCGAAGCGGCCTTGTCGGTTGCGGCAAAGTCTGTGTCGCCGAGCTTCCCGGACCTGGCATTCACGACGAGATGGGTGGCAATCCCCCTTCCCGCCAGGGCGAATACGTTCTTGTTGTCGACATCCCGGCTCGCCCGTACGCAAAGCGAACAGAGGATGCAGCGGTTGAAATCGAGCAGGTATTCGGGATGGGATGCGTCCACCGGGCGGTTGGGATAGAAATGATCGAAATGGGCGCTCGTCATGCCGAGATGATAGGCGGTCGCCTGGAGCTGACAATCCCCGCTTTTCTCGCAGGAAGGGCAGAAATGGTTTCCTTCGACGAACAGCATCTGGGTGAGCAAAAGGCGCTCCGCATTCAGTTCCGCGGTTTCGCTCTCCACTTCCAGCCCTTCGGCTGCGAGCCTGGTGCAGGAAGCGCTCTGCCTTCCTGCTATTTTCACGGTGCAGAGCTTGCAGGATCCGTGCGGCCTGAATTCGGGGTGAAAACAGAGATGCGGAATGTATTTCCCGGCGCGAATCGCAGCCTGCAGGATGGTTTCCCCTTCCTCGAAGGAAATCCGCTCTCCGTCCAGAAGAAAGCTTTTCACTGCGCCCCCCTTTCGATGTGCGCAGCCCGGTCGTCCCTCCCGGTCATCTGGCGCGCAGCCTGCAGCGCCCAGTCGAGATCGAATGCGGGCGTGAAATTCTTGTGCAGCAGGCGTTTTTCGTAATCCGGCATGAATTTTTTCATCGCGTCGAGCACCGGGTTGCAGGCGCTGTGGCCGAGTCCGCAATGGCTCATCGATTGCAGGATGCCGTTCAGCTTCCTGATTTCCTCGAAGTCGTAAGTCGAGCCATGCCCGTTGTGCATCTTGTCCATGAGGTTCCCGAGGAGAGAGGTCCCCACCCTGCAGGGAGTGCAGAAGCCGCAGGATTCGTGGGCGAAGAAATGCACGAAATTGCGCGCCACTTCGAACATGTCGCGATTTTGCCCGAAAACCATGAAAGCGCCCGCAGTGGGAAGATCCTCGAAGGCGATCTTCCGGTCGAATTCCGCATCCGAGATCATGGTCCCGGATGGGCCGCTCACCTGCACCGCGCGAGGGTCCTGCGCGCCGCAATCTTCCAGCACCCGCCTCACCGTGACGCCGAATGGATATTCGTAAATGCCCGGATGGCTGCAATCGCCGGAGACGGAAAGCAGCTTGGTGCCGGAAGATTTTTCCGTGCCGATTGTCGAATACCATTTTCCGCCCTGCTGGACGATGAGGGCGGCCGCGCAGAAGGTTTCGACATTGTTGACCACGGTGGGATGATCCAGGTAACCGTTGGTGACCGGAAATGGCGGGCGATTACGCGGAGTGCCGCGCTTTCCTTCCAGGGATTCGATGAGGGCGGATTCCTCGCCGCAGATGTAGGCGCCCGCCCCCAGGTGGATCTCGATGTCGAAATCGAAATTGCGCCCGAGAATCCTTCTTCCCAGGCGGTTTTCCAGCCGCATCTTCCTCAGGGTGGATTCGAGATTTTCCAGGAGGTAGCGGTATTCCCCCCTCAGATAAAGCATGCCCTTTTTCGCCCCCACCGCATGGGCGCAGATCGTCATTCCCTCGAAAACCCGCTCCGCCTGCCTTGTGAGCAATACCCGGTCCTTGAAGGTGCCGGGCTCCCCTTCGTCCGCATTGCAGACCACGTATTTTTCCGGATCTTGGGCATTCCTGCACGCATCCCATTTTTGCGCAGTGGAAAATCCCGCCCCGCCCCTGCCCCGCAAACCGGAGGCGCCGATTTCATCGAGGATCGCCCCGGATCCCTTCTCCAGCGCAGCTTCGAGCGCAGCGCCTTGCGCAGACAAGAGCACATCGCTGCGCCGGATATTGTCTTCCACATGGAAGAATGCGGAGGGCCATTTATCGAGGGGTACTTCCGATCGAACCAGTTCGCAGATGTCGTCCACCCGCGCTTCGTCTAGCCGGGTGATGGCGATATTGTTGACGAGAATCGCAGGTCCCTGATCGCACATCCCGGTGCAGGAAGTGGTGTCCACGCTCGCAAGCGAATCTTCCGAAACCTTGCCTTTCTCCAGCCACAGCTTGCCGCACATTCTTTCGAGAAGCGCCTCGCTCCCCAGCATGCGGTCGGTGATATTGTCCGAAAACAGGATCCGGTATCTGCCGCGAGGTTCGAGGCAGAAGAAGGAATAGAAGCTCGCCGTGCCGACGATCTTGGTTCTGGGAAGATTCAACCCTTCGCAGACGAGGTCGATCGCATCCGGACCGATGCATCCCTCCATCTCCTGGATTTCCCTCAGGATTTGCATCAGGCTGGACTGACTTTTGCCGTATTTTTCCAGGATGGACAGGACTTGGGAGGCATTTTCGCGCATTGTTTCCCTTTCAGAGGGGCCACATCCACCTTAGCAACGGCGACGAGCCCTGTCAAACCGGGCTTGCTTCCTGAAGACCGTCAACTTATATTGCCCGAAAAGGAGAAAACATGGATTCCGAAAGATACACAAGAGGGCTCGAACGGCTCGCCGAACTCGACCACGGGGCGGGGGAAAAGGTGTTGAAGTCTCTCGAGGACATCGCACCCGATCTTGCCCGCTACATCATCGAATTTCCCTTCGGCGACATCCATTCGCGCGGCGTGCTCACCCCGAGGGAGCGGGAAATCGTCACCGTCACCGCGCTCACCGCGCTTGGAAACGCAGCTCCGCAGCTCAGGGTGCACATCCATTTCGCGCTGAATGCGGGATGCACCCGCCAGGAAATCGTCGAAATCATGCTGCAGATGGCGGTCTATGCAGGATTTCCAGCCGCCATGAACGGCATCGAGGCGGCCCGGTCGGTTTTCGCAGAACGGGACCGCGAAGGCAGGCCATGAAAATTTCCCGTTGAAACCATGTTTAAATAATGGATTTTATGCTATAAATGTTGACTGCAAGGGGATTCTAGCCCCTGCAGAAAAAGAAGGAGGAAAACCTGGGCGAATTCCGCGGGGGAAATGGGTCGGCGGGCATCGTCAAGTTGTAGGCAGAACATTTTCAACGAGGAGGGTATGGCTGTGAACAGATCATTATCGAGTCGTTCTTTTTGGGTGACCATCGTCGGCGGCATGCTGACCGGAATGGGAAATGGAAGTGTGTTCGGTGCAGCAATGATGTGTCTGGTGGGTCGCGGTTCTTTCGGCAACTGGGGTGGGAACGGCGGATTGTCCTATAACCCCTACACCTTCACCGGTTTCGTAGACTGGTGCATGATTCTCTTCGGAGTGGCCTATGTCGTCATCCTGGTCATTTCCATGACGAGGCACGGAGCGCTGGAAGCGAAAGCAGGCAGCTAATCCGTATGCGACGGGGGGATCTGCGGCCCCCTTCTTCCTCCCCGTCGCATTCACTGTCCGCGGATCCTCCGCGAACCCGGGAGCCCCATCATGGTCATGAATCGCAAGCTGGAAAAGGATCTGGTTTACTATACGGTAAGGTGGATGGTCTTCGGCGCGATTGCAGGATTTTTCGCCCCCGTCGTTTCAAATGGCATCGTACATGTCAACGAATTCGATATCAAGTTCCACCATCTGCTGGAAGGGCTGCTGTTCGGACTCGCATGCGGATATGCGTTCACCCTTTCGCAAAACAAATTCAATTCGAATCGGAACAAGAAAGTCACCTGGAGCCTGGTCGCCGCGCTCTGGTTCGGCTTCAACGTGGCTTTTGCCGGCATCTCCATGATGTAGCTGGATTGAACGCCCCTCCCCAGGGAGGGGATGATTTCCCCGAATGTGGTCGCAGCTGGGTTAAAATGGCTCTTTTTGCCGGAATTCCAAGATGAGCCGTTACTGGAGCGATGTCGTCAGGAGTCTCACCCCTTATGTTCCGGGCGAACAGCCCAGAATCGCCAATCTCGTCAAGCTGAACACCAACGAAAATCCCTATCCCCCTTCCCCGAAAGTGCTGGAAGCGATCCGCATGGAAACCAGTTCCAGCCTGAGGCTCTATCCGGATCCCAATGCCGAAAAACTGAAGGAAGAGATCGCTCGATATCACGGGCTGGAGAAAAAAAACGTATTCGTGGGCAACGGTTCGGACGAAGTGCTCGCCCATGTTTTCTGCGCGCTTTTCAGGCACGAAAAACCGTTGCTCTTTCCGGACATCACCTACAGCTTCTATCCGGTCTATGCGCAACTCTACGGGATCGATTTCGAAACGGTTGCGCTCGACGACCGCTTCCAAATCCGCATCGAGGATTACGACATGCCCAATGGCGGGATCATCTTCCCCAATCCCAATGCGCCGACCGGATGCCTGCTCGATCTTGGACAGATCGAGACGCTCCTTTCGAAAAATGCCGATTCCGTGGTCGCAGTCGACGAGGCCTACATCGATTTTGGCGGAAAATCCGCGATCGAACTGATCGGTCGATACGAAAATCTGCTGGTCATCCAGACGCTTTCCAAATCCCGCTCGCTCGCGGGACTCCGGGTGGGATTCGCGATCGGCCATCCCGACCTCATCGAGGCGCTGGAACGGGTCAAGAACAGCTTCAATTCCTATCCGCTCGACCGGCTCGCGATCTGCGGCGCAGTCGCTGCATTCGAGGATCACGAATATTTCGAAACCACCCGAAAAAAGGTGATCGAGTCCAGGGAAAGGCTGAAGGCAGGGCTCGAAAGGCTCGGTTTCGATGTCCTTCCTTCCTCTGCGAATTTCCTTTTCGCACGCCATCCGGGAAGGGAAGCTTCATCGATCGCCGCAATGCTTCGCGAGGAAGGAATCATCGTGCGTCATTTCAGGTTGCCCAGGATAGAGCAGTTCCTGCGCATTTCCGTCGGAACGGATGAAGAATGCAATGCGCTCGTCTCTTCCCTGGAAAAACAGCTCTCGAAGTAACGGATTGTAACCGCACGCCACGGTGCCTATAATTCACGCACTGAGGCAATGGAATCAGGATGAACCAGTTCAATCTCTCGGAATGGGCGCTGAGGCGCAAGTCGCTCGTGCTGTATTTCCTGCTCGCGCTGCTGATATCGGGCTTCTACGCTTATACCCGCCTGCCGCAAAAGGAAGACCCTGATTTCACCTTCAAGGTGATGACCATCAAGGTGCAATGGCCCGGCGCGACCGCGCAGGAAATGGCGCAGCAGGTCACCGAGAAAATCGAATTGAAACTCCAGGACACCCCCTGGCTCGAAACCACCGGGAGTTATTCGAAAGCGGGGGAAGCGGTCATCTTCGTCAATCTGAAGGACTCGATGCCCGCATCCGAGCTCGAGCCCACCTGGAGCAACGTGCGCAAGAAGCTCGCAGACCTGAGGCCCAGGCTCCCGGAAGGAATGATCGGCCCCTTCGTCAACGACGAATTCGGGGAAACCTTCGGCTCGATTTACGCCTTCACCTCGAAGACTCTGGACAATTCGGAGCTTGCCAGACAGGCAAGCCTCGCCAGGCAAGCCCTGCTCGGAATCCGCCATATCCGCAAGATCAAGCCGATCGGCGTCCAGTACGAACGGATCTACATCGAATTTTCCAACGAGAAGCTCGCTTCCCTCGGGATCGATCCCCTGACGCTCGCATCGCTGCTCAAGGCGCGCAACGCGATGCAGCCCTCCGGAGAAATCGACACGCAATTCAACAGGATCCGGATGAGGGTGAGCGGGGATTTCGAATCGCTGAAATCGATCCAGGACATCGAGGTGCATGCCGAAGGAAAATCCTACCGGCTGGGAGACATCAGCCATGTCTACATGGGGCATGTCGATCCTCCGAATTCGATGATGCGCTATGACGGGCAGAATGCGGTGGGCCTCGCCATTTCCTCGACGAAGGACGCCAACCTCATCGAAGTGGGGAAGGACATCGATCGGGTCATGAACCAGATCCGCGCCCATCTGCCCGCTGGAATCGAAATCCACCGCGTGGCCGACCAGCCGGAAGTGGTGAAAAAATCGGTCGGGGAATTCATGAAATCTCTCGTCGAGGCGCTCGTTATCGTGCTGGCAGTCGGCTTCGCCAGCCTGAAGCTGCGCGCAGGCCTCGTGGTGGCGTTCTCCATTCCCGTCGTGCTGGCAGGCACTTTCCTGTTCATGGATCTCTTCGGAATCGATCTGCAGCGCGTCTCTTTGGGCGCGCTCATCATCGCGCTGGGACTGCTGGTGGACGACGCGATGATCGCGGTCGAAATGATGAAAGTGAAGCTGGAAGAAGGATGGAGTCGCGCAAGGGCGGCCACTTTCGCCTACAAAAGCACGGCTTTTCCCATGCTCTCCGGCACCCTCATCACCGCTGCGGCCTTCCTGCCGGTCGGGCTCGCCAAATCCGAAGCGGGCGAATACACCATTTCGATCTGCATCGTGGTCACCATCGCGCTGCTGGTTTCCTGGTTCGTCGCCGTGATCTTCACTCCTTATCTCGGGGACAAACTGCTCGAGGAAAACCACATCCACGCCCCTCGCGAAGACGTCTACCAGCGAGGATTCTATGTCCGTTTCAGAAAACTGGTCGTCTGGTGCCTCGATCACAAAAAAGCGGTGGTCGCAGCGACCTTCGTCGCTTTCGTGCTTTCCGTGCTCGGATTCTCGAAAGTCCAGCAGGAATTCTTCCCGCCCTCGGAGCGCCCTGAACTGCTGATGGACATCTGGCTTCCGGAAGGAATGACCATCGCGGCGACCGACAAGATGGTACGCGAAGTGGAAAGGCGGCTTTCCGCAGAACAGGGCGTGAAAAGCTACACGAGTTATGTGGGACGAAACACCCCGCGCTTCTATCTTCCGCTCGATCTCGGTCTGCCTTCGCCCAATTATGCGCAGGTCGTGATCCAGACCCAAAACATCGAGATGCGGGAAAAGGTGCTGAAGCATGTCAGGAAAGTGCTCGAAACCGAATATCCGGAATACGGAATCCGCATTGCCCGCCTCGAAAACGGCCCTCCGGTGGGTTATCCCCTGCAATACCGGGTGATCGGCGAAAACCTCTACAAGCTTCGCGAAATCGCCGGAAAAATCGCGGACCTGCTCAAGGCCAGCGGGCACACCAAGAATGTCAGCTTCGATTCAGGGGAAGACATCAAGATCTATAACGTGGAAGTCGATCAGGGCAAGGCAAGACAGTTCGGCATCTCCTCCCGGAATATCTCCCGCCAGCTCCAAATGCTCACCAGCGGCATCACCATCAGCAATTTCCGGCAGGGCAGAAAAAGCATCGGCATCATCATGCGCGCAGACCAGGCCGAACGCAGCGACATCGATTTCCCGAACCGGATGAAGATCTACGCCAATGACGGAAAATTCGTCCCCTTGAGCGAAGTGGCGACCGTGAGCGACGACCTCGAGGAAGGCATCGTCTACCACCAGAACGGACTGCCGGTGGTGACGGTGCGCGCCGACGTACCGGACGATTTCATGGCCGAGAACGTGAACATGCAAATCTCTTCAGGACTCGCCGCGATCCGCGCGAAGCTTCCGGAAGGATACAGCATCGAAGTGGGCGGCGCCGCCGACGACAGCGGCAGGGCGCAGGATTCCATCCTCGCCGTGCTTCCGCTCACCGCATTCCTGATCGTCACCCTGCTCATGATCCAGTTGCGCAGCCTGAATCTCGTCGCCATCGTCCTGCTCACCGCGCCGCTCGGCATCATCGGCGTCACCTCCGCGCTGCTCCTGTTCAGGGTTCCTTTCGGATTCGTATCGATGCTTGGCATGATCTCCCTCGCCGGAATGATCATGAGGAATTCCGTGATCCTCGTCGACCAGATCGGGCAGGACCTGAAGGAAGGGCTCACTCCATGGGATTCCGTGGTGGAGTCCACGGTAAGGCGCGCGCGTCCCATCCTGCTCACCGCTTCCGCCGCAATCCTCGCCATGATCCCGCTCGCGCGTAGCGGATTCTGGGGACCGATGGCGGTGGTCATCATGGGCGGACTTCTCGTCGCCACCCTGCTCACCCTGCTGTTCCTGCCCGCGCTCTATTGCTGCTGGTTCAGCATAAACCGCCCCGAACGCTCATGATCAAGAAAATCGCAAAAATCGTCTTCCTCCTCGTGATGATTCTCGCCGGAACCGTGGTCACGGTTGCCGACCATCTTTTCATCGGGGTGATCATTTTCATCGCCATGATCGTGATGGTGGCGACCGGACCCAAAGCCGGAGATGCGGACGAGGAATCCGAAATGGCCATGGCGAGAAAAGCCAGGCAGGATCGGAACTAGATTTCTTCCAGGCTCTCCTGGTAAATGAAGCTGCTCAACACCAGCTTGTGACCCGCATCCATTTTCTGGAATTCGATCCCGTAGTGCCGCTCTTCTTCCCCCTTCCCGGAACAGGAGCGGATGGCCTCGTTCAATTCCAGTTCATGGGGATTGCCAAGCACTTCCAGCTTGGCCGAAACGATGACGTTTTCCCCTTCCTTCCCAAGATCCGCCTCGGCGAGGAGCGAAGCGCCGCTGATGCTGATATCGGATATGGTGCAGGAAAGGGGATGCCCGTCGAGCGCAGCCGAAGAAACCGTGGCATCGAGACGGGTCTGGATCCTCGGAAATTTCCTGATCCGCACGCCCTGCACCTTTTCCGGAAAGGAGAGATGAAGATATTCGAAAGGGATTCTGACGATGTGATCGAGCGTGCTGGTGAAGCCGAAAACATGCTCGCCTGAAAAGAAGCGCACCACGATGTTCTCCCCCTCGACAAGCTTCATCGCGAATCCATGGGGAGGCATCACCAGCAGGCTCACCCCTTCGCAATAACCGATCAGCCTGACGGTGTGCTTCTCCTGGGCAAGCGGCGGAGGAAGCTGGAGCTGCAGCCTGTCCCCGATCTTGAGCTTCATGCTGGGAAAAGCGTATTCCCTGTTCTGGGCAGGCGCATGCAGGCCGGAATCGTCCATTCCCATCCTCTTTCGTTCGGGCAGAAGATAAGCATCTTAGTCCGGAAATCCGGCATTTTCAAAAAGCACGGGGGTTGCCGAAACCCGCCGCATCCGGTTCCCTGGCGATTTTCCGGAACCAATGCGGAAATTTCGCAGTCATAAGAATGCAGGCGGAGATTTCAGCCGCCGCAAAAAACATTTCCGGATCGAAAGGGGACAATACCTGAGGAGACTGAAATGGACTACATGGCCTATGTAATATTCGGATTGATCGCAATGATCGTCATCGATGGCGTGATCCTGGGTTCCAGCTACATGAACCTCCACAAGCACGGATAGGCGCGGGGCCGGGGAGACCCGCTTTCCCCGGCCTTTTCAGAGCACGTATCGCGAAAGATCCTCGCTTCTCGCGAGGTCGGCAAGACGCCCCTTCACGAATCCGGCATCGATGGTCACGGTTTGCCCCGAGAACTTGGTCGCCTCGAAGGAAATTTCCTCCAGAAGGCGCTCCATGACGGTATAAAGCCGCCGTGCGCCGATGTTTTCGGTATTCTCGTTGACCGAATAGGCGATCTCCGCCAGTTCACGAATGCCTTCCGGCCTGAAATCCAGCCTCACTCCCTCCGTCTCGAGGAGCGCCTGATATTGCACGGTCAGGCAGGCATGGGTATTGGTGAGGATCTGTTCGAAATCGGAAACCGAAAGCGAATCGAGCTCGACCCGGATGGGGAAACGCCCCTGCAGTTCCGGAACCAGGTCGGAAGGCCTCGCGAGATGAAATGCGCCGCTTGCGATGAAAAGAATGTGGTCGGTCTTCACCATGCCGTATTTGGTCGACACCGTGGTTCCTTCGACGAGCGGCAAAAGGTCGCGCTGCACCCCCTGGCGCGAAACGTCGGAACCCATGGTTTCGGAGCGGCTGGCGATCTTGTCGATCTCGTCGAGAAACACGATGCCGTTCTGTTCGACATTGTGCAGGGCAGACAGCTTGAGTTCCTCGTCGTTGACGAGCTTCAATGCCTCCTCGTCGGTGAGGAGCTTCATCGCCTCCACGATCTTGAGCTTGCGCGTCTTCCTTTTCCCGGTTCCGATGTTCTGGAACATGCCCTGGATCTGCGAAGTCAGATCCTCCATTCCGGGTGGACCGAAGATTTCCATGGAAGGCTGCAAGGCAGCGACCTCGATTTCGATTTCCTTCTCGTCGAGCTGACCTTCCCGCAGCATCTTGCGGAATTTCTGCCTGGTGGAGCCGTCGCCTGATTCCACCCCGGGAAGCAGGGCATCGAGAACCCGCTCTTCGGCGATGTCGGCTGCGCGATACCGGACCTTTTTCGCTTCCTCTTCCCTCGCGCCCTTGATTGCGATCTCGACCAGATCGCGGATGATGGAATCGACATCCCGTCCGACATAACCCACTTCGGTGAACTTGGTGGCCTCGATCTTGATGAAGGGCGCATCCGCGAGCCTGGCAAGACGCCTTGCGATCTCGGTCTTGCCGACACCGGTCGGACCGATCATCAGGATGTTCTTCGGCGTGATTTCCTGGCGGAGCGCTTCCGGGACCTGCTGCCTGCGCCAGCGGTTCCGGAGGGCGATCGCCACCGCCCGCTTGGCATCCTTCTGCCCGATGATGTGCCTGTCGAGTTCGTGCACGATTTCCTGTGGCGTCATTTGCGACATGGCTTCACTCCAATACTTCGATTCTGTGTTGCTGGTTGGTATAGATGCAGAGATCTCCTGCTATTTCCAGCGATTTTGCAACGATCTCCTTCGGAGAAAGATCCGTGTTCTCCAGCAGCGCGCGGGCAGCCGATTGCGCATAAGCGCCGCCGCTTCCGATGGCGACGATGCCGTATTCCGGCTCCAGCACATCGCCGTTTCCGGTGATGATGAGCGAACTCTGATTGTCCGCCACCGCCAGCATCGCTTCCAGCCTGCGCAGCATCCTGTCGGTTCTCCAGTCCTTGGCGAGTTCGACCGCGGAGCGAAGCAGATTCCCCTGGTGCTTTTCGAGCTTCGCCTCGAAGCGCTCGAACAGGGTGAACGCATCGGCCGTGCCGCCCGCGAATCCGGCAAGGATGTTGTCGTGAAACAGCCTCCTCACCTTCCTCGCGCCCGCCTTGACGACGATATTGCCCAGAGTGACCTGCCCGTCTCCGCCCAGGGCGACGCTGCTACCCCTTCTCACCGAAAGGATCGTGGTACCGTGATATTGTTCCATTCAATCCGCCTTGAATTCCAGATGTGCCCGATTTTCGAAAATGTCCATGTAGCTTGCATAGGAAGTGGTGAACACCAGCGGAATCATGATCATGAGACCGAGACCGAAGGTGATGACCGAAAAGAACGCGAGCCCGACGAAAACGCTGCCGACCACCATGAAAGGAAGCATGTTTCCGAGACATGCATGAAAACTCATCTGCATCGCCCCCTTCGCCTTCATTCCCCTGAACACCACCAGCATGGGCGCGAACCAGATCATCATCATGAGCGGAACCGAAACCGCCATTCCGATCAGCATCGCGATCATCACCTTGTTCACCACTTCCGCAGGCAAGGTGGAGAAATCGACTTCGCCGCTGCCGTTGACGATTCTGGTCATTTCGTCCCCGCCGAACGAGATCATGATCCCCAGGATCACCATCTGCCCGACGAGGTAGACCGCGCCGATGACGAGGAGTTGCGAGGTATCCTTCCTGAAGCCCAGGAACAGATGGGAAAGTTCGAGCTCTCCGCCTTCCTCGAGATCCCTGCATCCCTGCAGCAATCCGGCCGCAAAGAGCGGAGATGCGAGATAGAGCACGATCTCTCCCGCAAGAGGAATCATGGAAAGGAGGAGCCCGATCCCGGTCATGATCATGCAAAGCACCACCCAGATGAGCGGGGATCTCCTGAAAACCTGGAATCCCTCCTTCACCCATTGCCACCCCCGGCCCGCTTCGACCCGCCTGTATCCATCCTGCGGCCCGGGCATCCGGGCAGGTCCCGGCGCGCTCAGCCCTTCCCTCGCCCTGGAGACGAAGGAAATCAGCGTCTCCACCGTTTCCTCGGAAAAGGAAAGCCTCCTCAGGTATTCCTCGAGCATCTCGTCGTCGTATCCCCTGAGGGAAAGATCGAGCGCAAGATCGAGCTTCTCGCGAAAGGAAGGATCTTCCCCTTCCCCGTCGTAGCGCGCCCGCAACGCCGTGTCGGAAAGCACGATGTAGGCATGCGCCCACTTCCTGACCTGAGCCCGGTCCCCTTCGCCCGTCTTCAGCCAGGATTCCCAGTTATAGGCAAGGCTGCGGTAAGCGGCGTGAATCTCTTCGGACGAGGCTTTTCCGGAAACGCCCAGGGCTGAATAAAGCGATTCTTCGGCCATTGATATTCCAAAACGGTTAAAATCCAGACTCCCAAGTATATATGAAAGCATCCTCCTTGCTGAAGGCATGAATAATTCAGACATCATCCGCAGAAGCCTCGACTCGGTATGGCACCCCTGTACCCAGATGAAGCAGCACGAAACCCTGCCGCTGGTGCCCTTTTCCAGGGGGAAAGGGGTCTGGCTGTACGATTTCGAAGGAAAAAGGTATCTAGACGCGGTCAGCTCCTGGTGGGTGAACCTGTTCGGACACTGCAACGAAAGGATCAACGCGGCCCTGACCGACCAGCTCGGGCGCCTGGAACATGCGATCCTCGCCGGATTCACCCACGAACCGGTGGTGCAGCTCTCCGAACGCTTGTCCGGGCTGGCTCCCGAAGGACTTGGACATGCCTTTTATGCGAGCGACGGGGCTTCCGCGATCGAAATCGCGCTCAAGATGAGCTTCCATTACTGGAAGAACACCGGAAATCCGCAGAAAAGGAAATTCGTCAGCCTGGAAAACGGCTATCACGGGGAAACCATCGGCGCGCTTGCCGTGACCGATGTCGCGATTTTCAAGGACACCTATTCGCCCCTGATCCTGGAGGGAATGAAGGTGAAATCCCCTGATTTCCGGCTCGCCGAAACCGGGGAATCGCCTCTCGAATATGCGATGCGGGCGGCAGCGGAACTGGAACTGCTCCTCGAAGCCCGTCACCGGGAAATCGCCGCATTCGTCGTGGAGCCGCTGGTTCAGGGCGCAGCGGGAATGGCGATGCACCATCCCGTCTATCTGGAGCAGGCGAGACGACTTTGCGACCGCTACGAAATCCATCTCGTCGCGGACGAAATCGCGGTCGGATTCGGCAGGACAGGCACTTTCTTCGCCTGCGAGCAGGCAGGGATCTCTCCGGATTTCCTGTGCCTTTCCAAGGGAATCACGGGGGGCTACCTGCCGCTTTCCACCGTGCTGTGCAGGGAGGAAATCTACCGCGCATTCTACGACGACAGCCTGACCCGCGCCTTCCTGCATTCCCATTCCTATACCGGCAATGCGCTCGCCTGTCGCGCAGCCCTCGCAGTCCTCGACATTTTCGAGGAAGACGACGTGCTCGCCGCCAACCGGATCAAGGCGGAATACCTGAACGGTGCGGCAGCAGCGCTTCGCGAGCATCCGAAGGTGGAAAATTTCCGCAATACCGGGATGATCTGGGCATTCGAGGTGAAGGATGCGGGGCCTTCCTTTTCCCGCGACTTCAGCCTGAAGGCACAGGAAGCAGGTCTCCTTCTGAGGCCCATCGGCAACACCGTCTATTTCATGCCCCCATATGCCATCGAAACCGGGGAAATCCGGTTTCTCGTCGAAAGCACATTGAGTCTATTATGAAAATCACGTTTCTTGGAGCCGCGGGAGAAGTCACGGGATCCTGCCACCTGGTCGAAGCGGAAAATCTCCGCTTTCTCGTCGATTGCGGCATGTTCCAGGGAGGGCCGCACGAGCGCAACTGGAGGCCATTCGGATTCGATCCGAAAGGGATCGATTTCGTGCTGCTCACCCATGCCCACATCGATCATTCCGGCCTCCTTCCCCGCCTCGTAGCCGAAGGTTTCTCAGGAAAGATTCACACCACCTCCGCCACCTTCGACCTGCTCGAAGTGATGCTCCCGGACAGCGCGCACATCCAGGAGAAGGAAGCGGAATGGGCGCAAAAACACGATCCGCAAGCCAAACCCCTCTACACCGTCGAAGAAGCCAGGGAAAGCCTGAAGCAGGTGGCCTCCGAGGAATACGATCTGCCCTTCCAGCCCCATCCCGCCGTGAAAGCGGTATTGCGCGAGGCGGGGCACATCCTGGGTTCGGCCATCATCGAATTGTGGGTGGAAGGAAAGAAACTGGTGTTCTCTGGAGACATCGGCCAACCCGGATTCCACGTGGTGAGAAAACCTGCCGCAGTGACCCGCGCCGATTATCTCCTCGTCGAATCCACCTACGGAGACAGGCTGCACAGGAACCTGTCCGAAACCATCGAGGAACTCGTGCATGCCATCGACGACACCCTCACCCGAAAGAGTGGAAACGTCATCATCCCGGCTTTCACCGTCGGCAGGAGCCAGGACATCCTGTTCCTCCTCACCGAGCTTTACCGGGCGGGAAGGTTGCCGAAAATGAACATCTATGTGGACTCGCCGATGGCCTACAGCGCCACCGCCATCACCCTGAAACATCGCGAACTGCTGGGCAGGAAGGCGGAAGAGACGCTCGAATGGATGAATTCGCACCGGATGTCGATCCGCTTCGTCCAGGACGTGCAGGAATCGATCGCCCTCAATGAAATCCGGGAAGGCGCCGTGATCATCTCGGCTAGCGGCATGTGCGATGCCGGGCGCGTGAAGCATCACCTCAAGCTCAATCTTCCCCGCCCGGAATGCACCGTGCTCATCACCGGATTCCAGGCAGCCGGAACCCTGGGTAGAAGGCTGGTGGACGGAGCAAGCGAGGTGCGCATCTTCGGGCAGGATGTCCAGGTTCGCGCAGACATCTACACCATCGGCGGGCTTTCAGCCCATGCGGACCAGAGCGGCATTCTCTCCTGGCTGGCGAATTTCGATCCTCCGCCCCTGAAAACCTTCATCGTGCATGGAGAACCATCGAGTTCGATGGCGCTTTCGGAAAAGATCGCGCAATGGCCCGGCTGGGAGACCGTAATCCCTTCCAGGGGGGATTGCTTCGAGCCATGAGAAAGTTTCTGTCGCTTTTTTTCCTGCTCTTCCCCGCTTTTTGCCACGCCCTGCCGGCTTCCATCGAGGACGAGCTGAAACGCGACGGACTCCCCGCCTCGCATGTTTCGATCTATGCAAGGGAGGTTTCCGCTTCCGGCGCGCTCCTTTCCTGGAATGCGGACAAGGTGATGCAACCTGCATCCACCATGAAGCTGGTGACGAGCTATGCGGCGCTTTCCCTGCTCGGCCCCGCCTACCGCTGGGAAACCGACGCTTTCGGCGAAATCGATCAAGGCAGGTTGAAGGGCCCGCTCTACATCAGGGGCGGCGGCGACCCGGATCTGAAAATCGAGGATCTCTGGCTGTTCGTGCAGGACCTGCGGTCCAGGGGGCTTGCCGAAATCACGGGCGGAATCGTGCTCGACCGGAGCCGATTTTCGGTGCAACCCTCCGATCCGGGCAGCTTCGACGGAAAACCCTACCGTCCCTACAATGTGATCCCGGATGCGCTTCTTGCCAATTTCGATTCAATCACCCTGAAATTCGTGCCGGACGGCAAGCGGATCGAACTGATTCCATTCCCGGACCTGGCCAGCCTTTCGGTTTCGAACGGAATCTCCCCTGATCGGGGAAACTGCTCGGATTGGGAAGAAGGAATCGACACGGCCATCTCCGGAAACGGCGAAAAGGCGAGCCTCAGCCTTTCCGGGCACTATCCCGCCGATTGCGGGGAAAAGGAGGAAAGCTATGCGCTGTACGACCATTCCGAATATTTTTACCAGCTCTTCGCCGATCTCTGGAAGAAGTCTGGCGGCAGCATCGAAGGCGGATGGAAGGAAGGAAAGGTTCCGCAAGGCTTGAAGCGGATTGCATCTGCGAAATCCGCAGCGCTCGCATCGGTCATCGTCGACATGAACAAGTTCAGCAACAACGTGATGGCGAGGCAGATCTTCCTTTCGGTCGGAGCGATCGATGCGAACCCGGCCACCGTCGACACCGCAAGACTGAAAATCGCTTCCTGGCTCCATTCCAGAGGGCTCGATTTTCCGGAACTGGTGATGGATAACGGATCCGGACTTTCCAGGGTCGCTTCCATCAGCGCAAGCCACATGGGAGAACTCCTGATCGATGCCTGGAAGAGCCCGCTCATGCCGCAATTTTTCGCATCGCTCCCCATTGCCGGCGTGGACGGTACCATGAAAAAGCGCCTGGTCGGAAGCGCTGTCCAGGGCCATGCCTGGATCAAGACCGGATCTCTCGAGAACGTGCGGGCGATCGCGGGAATCCTGCAGGCAAGATCGGGAAAACGCTATGTCGTGGTGTGCTTCATCCAGGATCCGCATCCTGCAGGCGCGAAGCCGTTCGAGGATTTTCTCCTGAAATGGCTCGACGGAAAATGATTGCTCAACGCGCCATCAGCGCTTCGAATTCTTCAGCCGTGACCGGCGGGGAGAACAGATAACCCTGCGCATAATCGCAGCCTGCCGAGACGAGCAGATTTTTCTGCTCCAGGGTCTCCACTCCTTCGGCAACCACCTTGAGGCCCAGCTTGTGCGCCATCACGATGATCGCTTCAGACAATGCCATGTCCTTGGGATCGGTGGAAAGATCGCGGACGAAGCTCCTGTCCATCTTCAGGTAATCGATGTCGAATTTC
>JABEVD010000143.1 GCA_013044025.1 Burkholderiales bacterium | reverse complement strand
TTTTCCCTTCGCGCGAAAAGCTCGGAAGGCAAGCTTCAGGTCGAACTCGCCCAGCTCGAGCATCTTTCCACGAGACTCGTGCGCGGCTGGACCCACCTCGAACGGCAAAAAGGCGGGATCGGATTGCGCGGCCCCGGGGAAACCCAGCTCGAAACGGACCGGCGCCTGATCGGCAAGCGGGTGAAGCTGTTGAAGGAGAGACTCAGCCGGCTGAAGCGGCAGCGCGAAGTGCAGCGCCGCGCCCGTTCCCGGGGGCAGGTACCCTCGATTTCCATCGTCGGCTACACCAATGCGGGTAAATCGACGCTATTCAATGCGCTCACCAAGGCCAATGCCTACGCGGCCGACCAGCTTTTCGCGACCCTGGATACCACTTCGCGTCGCATGTACATCGCGGATTTCGGTCAGGTGGTATTGTCCGACACCGTCGGGTTCATCCGTGAACTGCCGCATACCCTGGTGGAGGCATTTTGCGCCACCCTGGAAGAGACCATCCATGCCGATCTTCTGCTGCATGTGGTCGATTCTGGCAATCCTGCCAGGGAAGACCAGATCATGGAAGTCAATCAGGTGCTCGCCGAAATCGGCGCGCAATCCGTGCCGCAGATCCTCGTTTACAACAAAATCGATCTGAGCGGTCAGCCTGCAGGGATGGATTTCGACGAATATGGTAGAATCTCAAGGGTTCGGGTGAGCGCACTGACCGGTGAAGGGCTGGATCTGGTCAGGAAATCCATCACCGGCTTTCTTGGCGTGGCATCCGGGAGGAATCCCGGGAGCGAGGCTGGAATCGCAGCATCTATATGACAGGTTTGCAAAATGGGATTAAATGATCCGCAGTGGGGCGGAGGCGGCAAATCCGGCCCCCCCGATCTTGACGAGCTCTGGAGAAACTTCAACCGGAAGCTCGAAACGATGTTCTCGAAAAAGGGTGGAGGAAACGCGCCTCCCTCTTCTCCTTCCGGGGGCCCGAATCTCGGCGCCAGCCTGTGGATTTTCGTCGTCCTCGCCTGCCTGATCTGGCTGGCGAGCGGTTTCTATATCGTCGATGCCAGCCAGCGCGGCGTCGTGTTGCGCTTCGGCAAATATGTCGAGACGACCATGCCCGGCCCGCGCTGGCACCTTCCCTATCCGATCGAGCATGTGGAAATCGTCGATGTTTCCACGGTGAGAACGGTGGAAATCGGGTACAGGAACAATCTGAAGAGCAAGATTCCCCAGGAATCCCTGATGCTCACCGACGACGAAAACATCGTCGACATCCAGTTCGCAGTCCAGTACATCATCAAGAACCCGGAAAATTATCTTTTCACCAATCGCGATCCGGAAGGGGCGGTGCGGCAGGTTGCCGAAGCTTCGATTCGCGAAGTGGTCGGAAAGAGCAAGATGAATTTCGTGCTGTATGAAGGTCGCGAACAGGTTGCAGATCAGGCCGCAGCCCTCATGCAGAAATTGCTCGACCGCTACAAGACCGGCATTGCGATCAGCAAGGTGACCATGCAGAACGCACAGCCGCCTGAACAGGTTCAGGCCGCTTTCGACGATGCGGTGAAGGCGAACCAGGACCGGGAGAGGCTGAAGAACGAGGGTCAGGCTTATGCCAACGATGTCGTGCCGCGCGCAAGCGGAGATGCGGCCAGGCTGCTCCAGCAGGCGCAGGGCTACAAGCAGAGCGTGATCGCCAATGCTGAAGGAGATGCGAGCCGCTTCGAGCAAATTCGGGCCCAGTACGAGAAATCGCCCAAGGTCACGAGGGAGAGGATGTATCTCGAGACCATGCAGGATTTGCTGTCCAATACCAACAAGGTGCTCGTCGACCAGTCCAAGAGCGGCAACCTGCTCTACCTTCCCCTCGGGAAACTGATTCAGCAGCCGGGGGTGGCCCAGCCCGCAGTTTCCATGCCGGCTCCGGCCCCGGATGAACAGGCGGCAGCGAAGCCCGTTGCGCCCGCCCAGGAGGATCGCTCCAGGGATGCATTCAGGAATCGGGACAGGGAGGACAGGCCATGAAGCCAGGAATCATCGGAGCCATCATTGCCGCCCTGGCGATCGGCAGTTCGAGCATGTTTACGGTCGATCAGCGCCAGAGCGCGATCGTGCTGCAACTTGGCGAGATCGTTTCCATCAAGCAGGAACCGGGGCTGTATTTCAAGATCCCGCTGGTGCAGAACATCCATTATTTCGATACCAGGATCCTGACTTTCGAATCACCGGAGCCGGAACGCTACATCACTTCGGAGAAGAAGAACGTTCTGGTGGATTCCTTCGTCAAGTGGCGCATCGTCGATCCGAAGCAGTATTACATCAGCACCGGCGGGGACGAGACGAGGGCGCAGTTGCGGCTGTCCCAGACCATCAATTCCAGCCTGCGCGACGAAATCGGCACCAGGACCGTGCATGACGTCATTTCCGGGCAGCGCGACATGATCGTGGCCCTGATGCGCGACAAGGCCGACCTCGATGCGAGAAAGATCGGCGTCCAGGTGGTGGACGTGCGCCTGAAACGGGTCGATCTTCCGCAGCAGGTGAGCGATTCGGTATACCGCAGGATGCAGGCGGAAAGAAAGCGCGTGGCGAACGAACTGCGTTCCACCGGCGCTGCGGAATCGGAGCAGATCCGCGCCGATGCCGACAGGCAGCGCCAGGTGATCATCGCCGAAGCCTACCGCGAAGCGCAGAAGGTCAAGGGAGAAGGAGATGCCGCGGCGACGGCCATCTATGCCAAGGCGTTTTCCGGAAATCCTGAATTCTATGCCTTCTACAGAAGCCTGGAAGCATACCGCAAGAGTTTCAACGGCCAGAACAGCACCCTCGTTCTCGAACCGAATTCCGAATTCTTCAAGTATTTCAGGAACCCCGGTGACCAGACCAAATGATGCTGAAGGATTGAGGTCGGCATGCAGGGAAATGTTGCGATGGCGCTTGCCCTCGTTCTGGTGCTCGAGGGCGTGCTGCCATTTACCGCGCCCGGGCTCTGGAAGGAGACCTTCCTGAAACTCGCCAATCTGACCAACGGGCAGGTTCGATTCGTCGGCCTGCTCTCGATGCTTTTCGGCCTGACCCTGCTGTTCGTTTTCAATACATAGGTCCCCGATCGATGCTGAACTGGATACTTCCCGAATACATCGAAGACATCCTGCCGCCCGATGCAGAGCGCATCGAGGGAATGCGCAGGCGTCTTCTCGACCTTTTTCATTGCCACGGCTTCGATTTCGTCATCCCGCCCACGATCGAGCACATCGAATCCCTGAGAAGCGGAACCGGGCAGGACATGGATCTCATGACCTTCAAGCTCGTCGACCAGATGAGCGGGCGGCTCCTGGGCGTTCGCGCCGACATCACCCCGCAGGTGGCGAGAATCGATGCCCAGCTCCTCAACCGGGAAGGCGCGGCGAGGCTGTGTTATGCGGGCAGCGTGCTGCACACGCTGCCGCCCGGACTGACCAGAACCCGGGAGCCCTTGCAGGTCGGCGCGGACATTTACGGACATGCGGGGATCGAAAGCGATATCGAAATCCAGAACCTGATGCTGGACGCATTGCGCGGCCTGGGGCTTTCCGGCATCCATCTCGATCTCGGACATGTCGGCGTGTTTCGCAGCATCGTGCAGGGGCTGGACGAAAAACTGGAATCCGATCTGTTCCGGGTGCTGCAGGCGAAGGATGTTCCGGGGATTTCCGAACTGTCCGCGCAGCTCTCGCCCGAGGTTCGCAATGCACTTTGCCTTCTTCCCGAGCTGTATGGCGGGATCGAAGTGCTTTCCCGTGCGCGGGAAGCGCTGGGCGCTTTTCCGGGCGCATCTGCCGCCCTGGATGAACTCGAATCCGTGGCGGGAAGGATCCATCTGCAGGATGCCGCGCTTTCCTTCGATCTGGCCGAGCTTCGGGGCTATCATTATCACAGCGGGATGGTGTTTGCCGCCTATGTGGCGCGCTGCCCGAATGCGGTCGCGCTGGGCGGGCGATACGACGAAGTGGGGCGCGCTTTCGGGCGCGCCCGCCCTGCGACGGGATTCAGCATGGATCTGCGGGAAATCGCATCGATCCTGCCGTCTCCTGCGCGCGCCACTGGAATC
Source organism: Burkholderiales bacterium (assembly GCA_013044025.1). GTDB lineage: Bacteria > Pseudomonadota > Gammaproteobacteria > Burkholderiales > JABEVD01 > JABEVD01. Next base: position 1,013 of record JABEVD010000143.1, on the reverse strand, counting down.
CTCGCTCCCCATTCCGAAGATCCTGGTCTTTGCGCGAAAATCGCCGAGCTCAGGAAATCCGGCGAGCGCGTGGTGGTCGAGCTTCCAGGGCATGCTGCATACCGGAATGAACTCAATTGCGACAGGATGCTCTCCTTTGCCGACGGAAAATGGTCCGTCGTAAAATCTGAAAACTTTTAATGGAACGAATCAGGCATGGCTAAGAATGTGGTGGTGATCGGCACGCAATGGGGTGACGAAGGCAAAGGGAAGGTCGTTGACTGGCTGACCGATCATGCAAGCGGGGTGGTCCGCTTCCAGGGAGGACACAATGCAGGCCACACCCTGATCATCGGGCAGACGAAAACCGTGCTGCACCTCATCCCTTCCGGAATCCTGCGCGGCAACGTTTCCTGTTATATCGGGAACGGCGTGGTCGTGTCGCCCGATGCGCTGCTCGAGGAAATCAACATGCTCGAATCGGCGGGAGTCGACGTTTGCGGAAGGCTCCGGATCAGCGAAGCCTGTCCGCTCATTCTTCCCTATCATGTGGCGCTCGATCAGGCGAGGGAAATCGCCAAGGGAGTGAACAAGATCGGCACCACCGGACGAGGCATCGGCCCTGCCTACGAGGACAAGGTTGGAAGGCGTGCGCTGCGCTTGCAGGATCTTTTCCATCCGGAGCGATTCGCGGAGAAGCTGGAATCCGTGCTCGATTACCACAATTTCGTGCTGGAAAATTATTTCCATGTGCAAAAGGTCGATTTCAGGAAGACCCTGGATCATGCGCTTTCCCTGGGAGAACGGGTCAGGCCGATGGTCGCGGACATCCCGAGGCTGCTCTACAATGCGGCGAAGGCCGGGCAGAACCTGCTTTTCGAAGGCGCGCAGGGCACCCTGCTCGACGTCGACCATGGAACCTATCCATTCGTCACTTCCAGCAATTGCGTGGCGGGCGCAGCCGCTGCAGGCAGCGGCGTGGGCCCGGGCATGCTCGATTATGTGCTCGGCATCACCAAGGCCTATACCACCAG